>JANNAY010001516.1:0-5658 GCA_031384945.1 Deltaproteobacteria bacterium | reverse complement strand
CACCTGTCCTTGCGCGCGCCACGGGATCTTCGCGTTGAGGTCGCGGCCGACGTCGGCGCCTTCGACGCGGGCGAAGGCGTTGACGGCGTCGACGGCGTCGAGGTCTTTGGCGAATTCGGCGTTGACGGCGGCTTCGTCGATGTCGCCGGCGTCGCTGCCGGCTGCGGCGACGAGAGCGTCGACGCCGGCGTTGGCCCAGGCGACGACCGCGACGGCGATGACGACGGCGATGACGACGACAGCGGCGACACGCTTCATGGCCGCGAACCTCTCACATGTGCGCGTTTTTCGGCACGTTGACGGCGCCAACGGCTTCACCGCGCGCCATCTTTGCCAGGCGCGCGAAGCCCTCTTTGTGCACGTCGACGTACTTCTGCTTGGTCTGCACGCGCGCCGCCGTCTCTTCGTAGCGCTGGCGCTCGGTCTCGACCTCTTCAGCAGTCGGCAGGGCCGATCCTTTGTCGCGCAGGGCGCGAAAGGCCCACGGGCTCTGGATCGCTGCCCGCGCGATCAAGAAGCCGTCGCAGCCCGAGAGCTCGTGCAAGCGCACGGCGTCGGCGCGGGTGACGACGTCGCCGTTGCCGATGACGGGAATGGTGGCGACGCGCTTGGCGTCGGCGATGGCAGCCCACGTGGGCTTGTCGCGCGACCGTTGGCCAGCGTGGCGCGCGTGAATCGTGATCCAATCGAGCTTCGCTTGCGAGGCGAGCTCGACGACGGGCAAGAAGACCTTGTGCTCGGCCTCGCGCTGGTTGAGCCCGAGGCGAATCTTGATGCTCACCGATTGGATGGGCAGCGTCGTCGTCGTCTTCCACACCGCCAGCGCCTGGATGATCGCCTCCATGCGCGCGCGCCGCTTGAGCAACGCCGGACCGGCGCCGATCTGGATGATGTCCTTCGACGGACAGCCGAAATTCAGATCGATCGCGCTGATGTTCAGCCAGTGCGGATGGGTGCTTTTGGCCCCCTCTTCGAGCACACCAAGAGCGTCCAACAGCTCTTGCGGCGTCGTGGTCATCAACTGAACACCCGTTGGTACGTTGGTGTGAAACGTGTCGACGAGGTCGTAGGTCGCTTTGTTGTGTTTTGCCAGGCCGCGGGCCCGCACCATCTCAGTGAATGTGAGCGCCGCACCCTGCTCGAAACACAGACGACGAAAGCCAGCGTCACTGACCCCTTCGAGGGGCGCCAACAAGAACGGGCTCTGCAGGGTGCGAGCGCCAACGATCAAGGTCTCGGGCAACGTCATCGCAGTCGCTTAGCTCAACGCGCGCGCGAAATTGGGCCTGTGACGGCGCCGGCAGCAGCGTTGGCGGCGCGCAGGTAGTCGGCGGGTGCCAACACCAGCTGCAGGCCGCGCTGGCCGGCCGAGACGCTGACGACGTCGCACAGCTCGAAGAGCTCATCGACGACGATGGGGTAGTCCTTCTTGCAGGCGAGCGCGGTGACGCCGCCGCGGATGTAGCCGGTCAAGCCGAGCAGCTCTTTGACGGCGACGGGCTCGAGCGACTTCTTGCCGGCCACGCGCGCGCACGCCTTGAAGTCGAGCTCGCGATCGGCGCTCACCAGCGCCAAGACGATCGACTTGTCGTCGGCGCGCAGGCACAGCGTCTTCCACACCTGCTCTTCGGGCAGCCCGACTTTGCGGGCGACCGTTTCGGCGCTCAGGTCTTCTTCGTCGACGTCATACGCCCGCAGCTCGTACGCAACTCCCAGGGCATCGAGCACGCGGGCCGCGTTGGTCTTCTTGCTCTGATCGGCTCCGCGCACACGAACACCAGCTCAGTTGGTGTGGACCCTGTCGAGCTCGCTCTTCATCCGCTCGAGCGTCTTCTCGAGCAGGTTGAGGGCCCGCAGGTGGTCGACAGCGCCATCGATGTTCTTGTCGGCGAAGAACGCGGCGGCGCGCTGCAGGCCCCAGGTGAAGGGCTCGAGCGCGCGGGCCAGCTCGAGCAGCTCGCGCGTTTGCGCTTTGACGGCTTCGTCGATGGCGCGGTTGGCGTCGCCGTCTTTTTCGTCGGTGCCGAGGGCGGCTTCGAGCTGGCGCTGCATGTCGACGACAGTGGCGCGGGCCCTGTCGACCTCAGAGGCCAACGGCCGCAGCGACTCCATCTCGCCCATCAGGCGCGACTGCTCGTGGGTGAGGCCCTCGAGCATCTGGCGCAAGGCGGCGGCGTCGGCGACGGAGCGATCGGCGCGCGCGCTCTCGAGCGCGCCGTTCTGCATCTCGGTGTTGAGCTGCCTGAGCGACTCGTTGAGGTCGGCGCGCAGGCCGTTCTCGACGTCGAGGCGGGCGGCCTGCGCTTCGCCCAGCTTGGTCTCGAGCTCAGCGGCGCGCTGTTGGTCGGCGGCCCAGGCGGCTTCGACGTCGGCTTTTTCGGACTTGATGGCGTCGAGCTCGGCCTTCATCTGCAGCAGCAGACCCTCGGTCGCTTTCTTCTCCGCCTCGACGGCCGCGCGCGCCGCTTGGTGCGTGCGGACGTCGACGAGCGCGTCGACGTCGGCGGCGTGGTTGGCTTCGAGCTCGGCGCGCAAGGCGCTGAGCGCGGCTTCGCGATCCACAGCAAGCGCAGACTGCAGCGCGTCGACGGCGGCGCCCTTGTCGGCGTCAGCTTCGGCGCGCAGCGAGGCGGCCTGTTGTTCGAGTGCGCGGGCGCTCTCGAAGTCTTTTTCGGCGAGCAGGGCGCGCACGGCCTGCAGCTCGTCGGTGGCGGCGGCGAGGGCGGCAGAGGCTTCGGCGCCGGCGTTGGCGCGGCCTTCGAGATCGCGCACGAGGTGCTCGGCGGTCTCGGCCGCCGCGCGGGCCTGCTCGACGTCGGCGTGGCTCTCGAGCAGCTGCCGGCGCTGGTTGTCGAGCTCGAGCGAGCGCTCTTGAAACTGTTGGCGCGCGTCGACCAGCTCTTTGGTCAGGCGGTCGCGCTCGTCACGCACCATCGACAGCTGCGAGGCGGCCGAGTCGCGCTCGCCCTCGGCCATGTCGACCCGCGACTTGAGGTCGTCGAGCTCGGCGGTGATGGGCTCGCCTTCGTCGCTGAGCGCCATGACCTCAGCGACCTGGCTGAGCGCCGAGCGCCGCGCGGCGTCGACCTCGCCGCGCAGCGACGCCGACTCTTGCTCGGCGCGCAGGGCGCGGCCTTCAGCGGCCACGAGGCGCTCGGCGCCATCGCGCTGGGCGGCTTCGGCGGCGGACAGCCGGGCGCGCAGCGTGACGACGTCGGCGTTGGCCTGGGCCAGCTCGGTCGCCATCTGCTCGATGCGCTCCATCGTCGCCCGGTCCGGCCCCGACGCCATCGGTGGCATCGATACCGGCGGCTGCTGCTGCTGCTGCTGCTGCTGCTGCTGCTGCGCCTGCTGCGCCTGCTGCGCCTGCTGCGCCTGCTGGGCGGCGCCGAACGCGGCGAAGAACGGCATCGTCGAGCCCGGCGCACCGGTGCCCGGCGGACGCGGCTGTACGCCGCTGATCGGCGCCTGCTGCTGCTGCTGCTGCGGCGACGGCCACGGGTTCGCGCCCACGGGCGCCAACGCCGGCGGCGGACCACCCGTGCGCGGCGCCTCGAACATGGCGCGGCCCGAACCGGGGCCGGGAAACGACGGAGCAGGCGGCGCTGACAGCGGTGGCGTGCTGCCGTTGGCGCGCTGAAAGAGGTGGTCGGCGATGGCGGCGCCGTCGGCGGCGCTCGGAAAGATCGTGACCTTCGGCGACCGCTGCAGCTGCGCCGCCTGCTGCGCGTCGACGTCGCCGACCAACACGACGCTGCTGGGATCGAAGTGGCGCAGCAGCCCCTCGACGAACGCTGGACCGGTCATGTCGGGCAGGTGGTCGGCGACGACGACGAGGGCGAACGGCGAGCCCTTCATGCGGGCGACGGCTTCGGTGGCGCTGTCGACGCCGACGCAGGCGAGGCCGTAGGGGACGAAATCCACCTCGAGCCGCGCGCTCGCTTCACCGACGAGCAGCACCTGGTTCAGACGTCCATTCGACATGCCAGCGCAACCTACACCGGGGGTCGGGCACGACGACAACTCCGCCGTCGCACCTGTCCGCAAATCCCACGCTCCGCCCGCTGGGTGACGCAGGCCTCCGTGCCTGCAAGCGCTCAGCGAAGGATGTCGACGCCGCCGAGATAGGGCCGCAGCACAGCGGGCACGACGACAGAGCCGTCTTCTTGCTGGTGGTTCTCGAGCACCGCGATCAGCGTGCGGCCGACGGCGAGACCGGATCCGTTCAACGTCACCAGCGGCGTCGGCTTCGACGGCTTCTTCGGATCCACAGCCTTCGGCCGGTAGCGGATGGCGGCGCGGCGGGCCTGAAAGCTGCCGCACGTCGAGCACGACGAGATCTCGCGGTAGGCGCCCTTGCCGTCGTTCTGTCCGGGCAGCCAGACCTCGAGGTCGTAGGTCTTTTCCGACGAGAACCCCATGTCGCCGCTGCACAACAGCACCACGCGGTGGGGCAGCTCGAGCGCGGTCATGATGTCGCTGGCGCGGCCGACCATGAGCTCGAGCTCGTCGAGCGCCTGGGCCGGCGTGCAGAAGCGCACCATCTCGACCTTGTGAAACTGGTGCTGCCGGATGAGCCCGCGGGTGTCGCGTCCGGCGCTGCCGGCTTCGGCTCTGAAGCAGGCCGAGAAGGCGCAGAAGCGCTGCGGCAGCGTCTCTTCGTCGAGGATCTCGTCGGCGTAGTAGTTCGTGATCGGCACTTCTGACGTCGGGATCAAATACAGCTCGGCCACGCCCTTCTCTTTCGGCGGACCGAACGAGACGGCGAACGCGTCGTCGCCGAACTTGGGCAGCTGGCCCGTGCCGGTCATGGCCTTTTGGTTCACGAGCAGCGGCGGGGCCATCTCGACGTCGCCTTGCTTGGCGTGAAAGTCGAGCATGAAGGCGGCGAGGGCCCGCTCCAGCTTGGCGCCGTGGCCCTTCAAGAATGCAAACCGCGCCCCCGAAATCTTCGCGGCCCGCTCGCTGTCGAGGATGCCGAGCTTCGTGGCGACGTCGACGTGGTCTTTGGGCGAGAACGCGAACGTCTTCGGCGCGCCGACTTTTCTGACTTCGACGTTGCCGTGTTCGTCGCTGCCGGTGGGCACCTCGGCGAGCGGCGAATTGGGAATCACCATCGCCAGCGCGTCGAGCTTCTCTTGCGCGAGCTTCATGGCGTCTTCGAGGGTCTTGATCTCGTCCGACAGCGCCCGCGACTCCGCCTTCTTCGCCTCCTTCTCCTCCGCCGTCCCCGTCTTCATCGCCTGCTGCATCGCCGCGTTCAGCGCGTTCTTCGCCTCTTGCTTCGCCTGCGCCGCGCGGATCGCCTCTTTGCGCTCGCGCGCGAGCTTCACCACCTCATCGAGGTTCGGAATCTCACCGCGACGACGCAGGTTCGCGGCAAAGGCATCGGGGTCAGCTTCCAGCGCACGAAGATCGATCATGGTGCACGCATATATCGCGGCGTCGCCGTCCGAACAGCGCGGGGCTCCGCCCCGTCGTCGCGCGTTCCGCGCTCTCGAATAGCGCGGGGCTCCGCCCCGTCGTCCGCATGCCCCCCGTCGTCCGAATAGCGCGGGGCTCCGCCCGTCGTCCGCATGCCCCCGTCGTCCGAATAGCGCGGGGCTCCGCCCCGTCGTCCGGTCGCGCTTGGCTTCGCCCCGTCGTCGTCGTCCGAAC
>JANNAY010001513.1:0-1937 GCA_031384945.1 Deltaproteobacteria bacterium | reverse complement strand
CGCAAGCCGGGCTTCGTGGGACAGCCGGTGCCCGGCACCACGGTGCGCGTCGTCGGTGACGAGTTGCAGGTGAAGAGCCCGGGCATGATGCAGGGATATTGGAATCGAAAAGACGCCGACCGCGAGGCGTTTGTCGATGGTTGGTTCAAGACCGGCGACGTGGTCGACGTTGACGACGACGGATACGTGCGCATCGTTGGCCGCGCATCTCAAGACATCTTGAAGGTCGGCGGATTCAAGATTTCAGCGCGCGAGATCGAAGAGCAGATCGAGCGGCACCCGGCGGTGCACGAGGTCGCCGTCGTCGGCGTGCCCGACGACGAATGGGGCGAGCAGATCGTGGCGGTGGTCGTGCTGCGCGCGGGTCAGACGTTGACGTTGCAGCAGGCGCAAGCGGCGACAGAGCTGACGCAAGCGAAGAAGCCGCGGCGGCTGGTGGTCGTCGACGCGCTGCCGCGAAACGGCATGGGCAAGGTGATGAAGCCCGCGCTCAAGCTGTTGGTGAACGCGCGCGCTCAGGGTGCTTCGCCGTCTTCGCAGTAGCCGCGGCCGGTGCCGTCTTTGCTGCCGCCGAAGAGGGTGAAGCAGAACTGATTGTCGCCGCAGTCGGCGGCGCTGCTGCACAGCGGCTTGCACTGCCGCACGTTGTCGCCGTCGAGGTCGACGTCGCACAGCCCGCCGGGCAGGGTGTTGACGACGTCGCAGAAGAAGCGGCTGAAGTCGTCGCCGCAGTCTTCGCCGACGTTGGCGCCGTCGACCTGGCTGTTGTCGGCGCAGTGGTCGACGGGATCGGCGAGCGTGCAGAGTCCGGCGTCGCAGCCGATGCCGGCGACGACGTCGCAGCGGGCCGCGCAAACGTCGAAGATGCAGACGTTCTCGTTGTCGCAGCCGCTGACCTCGGCTTCGGGGGCGCCGAAGTCGGGGAAGCAGTCTTCGTCGACGGCGCCGCAGTTGCAGTCGCAGACGTTGTCGTCGGCGTTGTAGGCGGCGGCGTCGCAGGTCCAGCCGTCGGGGACGAAGTGGAAGTCGAAGGTGATGCTGGAGAAGGCGAGGCATTCGCCGCCGGGCACGGGCGCTGATTCGAGGGATTCGCCGCCGATGGTGCTCTCGACGACGACGAGGCCGTCGATGGATCCTTTGATGTCGCTTTGTTCGCGCGGGTTCTTCTCGACGGTGATGGTGCCGCCGCTCTGAAAGAACGTGCGCTGCGGGGTGCTGTTCTCATCAATCTGATCGCTGAAGACGAGAACGCACTCGGCGCAGTGGCCGTAGTTGTCGTTGATGACGTCGTCGAGGGGGAAGGTGCCGGCGCCGAGCTCACCGATGCGCTCGTTGTAGTTGAACAGCTGCAAGATGAGGAAGTCGGGGCCTCTGCCGTCGAGCGCCGTGGTGACGGGCCACGAGTAGTGGGTGCTCACGTCGTCGCGAAAGTCGAAGTGGATGGGGCCGACGGCCATCGGCGTGCAGGCTTCGCCTTCTCCTTCTCCTTCGTCGCCTTCGCCTTCGTCCCCTTCGCCTTCGTCCCCTTCGCCCTCGACGATCACCGGCGGTGGATCGCTGCAGCCGACGGAGACCCCGGCGGGGACGCCGAAGGACAGGAGGAGCACGAAAGAGCTGAAGGAGGCGGAGGAGCTGGAGGCGACGCGCATGGGCCGATTTGTGCCCCATGCGGACGATCGTGCAAGTCGTGGATCGACGTCGACAGCGACTGCGAACTCGAGGCAGCGATCGTGGTGTTTTCGAGACCGTCAGTCGCGTCGCTGCGCGCTCGCAGTCGATCCACAACCCGGATTGTGGATCTACCCAACCCAGTTGTGGATCCAGCGAGGGCTGCTGGTTCCTCCCCACCGAGGCTGGTCTCCAGCACGCGGCACCCCCCTGCCCATGGGCTGAGCATTCGTCACTTCTCTCACCGAAGCGGGCCTCATGAATGTGGC
>JANNAY010001491.1:0-4537 GCA_031384945.1 Deltaproteobacteria bacterium | reverse complement strand
CAGCGCGTTGTCGGCGTACTGGCTCGCGGGGTCGCTGGCGCGCAGCTCTTCGAAGACGGCGATGGCGGCGGCGTAGTCGGCGAGGCGGTAGTCGGCGCGGCCGGTGAAGTAGAGGGCGTTGTCGGCGTAGATCGAGCCGGCCGTCAGCGCCACGCGCTCGAACGGCGGGATCGACTCGGCCAGCAGACCATCGTTGTAAAAAGCGCGGCCGAGATAGTAGCGACCATTGTCGATCAAAATGCTGTTCGGGAAGGTGTTCTCAAACGATTGAAGCTGCGTGCGCGCGGCGGCGAGCTGGCCCGCCTCGTAGCGGCTGCGGCCGGCGAAGAAGCTGGAGTTGTCGGCGAAGAGGCCGGCGGGGTCGGCGACGAGCGAGGCGTCGAAGTCGGCGGCGGCGGCCACGAAGTCAGACAAGTGAAAGCGCGCCCTGCCCGAGAAATACGCGGCCTGGTCGATGAAGGGCGAGGCGGGGTGCGCCGCGCGCATGGCTGAAAAGGCGACGATGGCGCCTGCGTCGTCGCCGGTCTCGTAGCGGCAGCGTCCGGTCAGGTAGCCAGCGTTGTCGGCGCGGGTTGAGTCAGGAAATTGCGCCAGCAGTTGGTCGAACAACTGCTGTGCCCCTGCGTAGTTTGGCGGCACAGCATCGTACAACGAAAGCGCGCGTTGAAACAGGGCTTCGTCGGCGGCCTCGCCTTCGCCTTCGCCTTCGCCTTCGCCTTCACCGACGTCGCCTTCGCCTTCGCCTTCGCCGACGTCGCCTTCGCCTTCGCCTTCGCCTTCGCCTTCTTCTCCTTCTCCTTCGCCCTCGCCGCCGCCCTCGCCATCATCGACGGGGATCGGCGGTGAGCAGGCGAAGGTCAGCAGGCTGGCAACGGGCAACAACAGGATCAGGCGCATGGGAGCTCCACGAGACGATGACGACGGCGAAGGTGGCGACGACGAAGACGACGACGGCTCAGCAGCCGTTGTTGGTCAGGTACGCCTGGGCGCGGGCGATCTCGGGTGAGCCGTTGATGGCCTCGAGCTCGGTCAGCGCGGCGTTGGCGTTGGTGCAGTCGCTGAGGTCGGTGTAGGCGCGGGCCTCGTAGTAGAGCGAGTTGTCGAAGTACTGGCTGTCGGCGAAGTCGCTCTGCACGACGTCGAATTCGTCGATGGCCGTCTGCAGGCTGGCGTTGTCGCCGATGCCGTAGTGGCTGCGGCCTGAGTAGTACTGGGCGTTGTCGGCGTAGTTCGAGCCGACGGTCTCGAAGACGCGCGAGAGCGGCGCCAGCGCCTGGGCGAAGAGGTCGTCGTCGAAGAAGGCGCGGCCCTCGTAGTAGCGGCCGTTGTCGAGATAGGTGCTGTCAGGAAACGCGGTCTCGAAGGCGGCGAGGGCGGTGCGGGCCGGTCCGAGGTCGCCGTTCTCGTAGTGCGAGCGGCCGACGTAGTAGCTGGCGTTGTCGACGTAGAGGCCGGCGGCGTCGGCGTCGATGCTGGCTTCGAAGGCGGTGATGGCGGCGGTGAACGCGCCCTGTTGAAAGTGCGAGCGGCCGACGAAGTACTGGGCCTGGTCGATGAACGGCGAGGCCGGAAAGTCGGCGATCATGGCGGTCAAGCTGGTGATCGCGCCGCTGAAGTCATTCAGCTCGTAATCGCAGCGGCCGGCGAGGTAGGCGGCGTTGTCCGCCCGCGTCGACGTCGGAAACCCGGCGAGCAGCTCTTCGAACTTTGCCTGCGCGCCCACGAAGTCGCCGGCGTCGTAGAGCGCGAGGGCCTCTTGAAAGAGCACTTCGTCGGCGGCGACTTCGCCTTCGCCTTCGCCTTCGCCTTCGCCTTCTTCGCCTTCGCCTTCGCCTTCGCCTTCTTCGCCTTCGCCCTCGCCAGCGGGGATGCTCGTGTCAGAGCAGGCGACGGTGCCCAGGGCACACGCAGAAATCATCAGAGTCATGAGCGTTTTCATTGTCTTCTCCATTGCCAAGTCATGCAGGTGGGTGACCGCTCAGCAGCCAGCGGCGTAGGCGACGGCGCGGGCCGTGTCGGGCGAGGTCGGAAACTGGTCTTGCAGCACGGCGAGCGGCGCCGCCGTCGAGGCACAGTCGTTTTGGTCGACGAAGGTGCGAACTTCATAATACAGTGAGTTGTCGACGTACTGGCTGGTGGGATGGCCCTGCACCAGCGCTTGAAAGCCGGCGAGGCCGGTGTCGAGGTCGCCCTCGGCATAGCTGCAGCGGGCTGTGTAGTACTGGGCGTTGTCGGCGTAGATCGAGGTGCCGTCGCCGACGATCTGCAAGACGCGATCGAACTGCACGCGGGCGGCGGCGAAGTCGTCGACGTCGAAGAGCGAGCGGCCGTGGTAGTAGCCGCCGTTGTCGGCGTAGCTGCTGTCGGGATACGCGGCCTCGAAGGCCTCAAAGGCGATGGCGGCGGCGGCGAGGTCGCCGGCCTCGTAGCGAGCGCGGGCGCCGTAGTAGCTGGCGTTGTCGGCGTAGGTGGCGCTGGCGTCGGCGTCGACGGCGGCGTCGAAGTCGGCGACGGCGGCGCTGTAGGCCTGCAGGCGGTAGCGCGAGCGGCCGGTGAAGTACGCCGCCGACGACAAGAACGGCGAGTCGGCGTGGGCTGTGCGCATCGCCTCGAGGGCGACGATGGCGTCGTCAAACGCGCCGAGCTCGTAGCGGCAGCGTCCGCCGAGGTAGCCGGCGTTGTCGTGGCGGTCAGAGTCGGCGAAGTCGGCGACGAGGGCGTCGAACTTCACCTGCGCGCCAGCGTAGTCGGGCGGCGTCGCGTTGTAGAGCGCCAGGGCGTCTTGAAAGAGCTGCTCGTCGTCGGTGAGGGGCACCTTGTCGTCGACCAGCGGGCTCTTCGCCGGCGCGCAGCCGACGCCCGCGGCGCCGATCGAGGCGATGCCAACGACGCCAGCGACGACGAACAAGAACGAGCGGGACAACATCAGGGCCTCCATCAGGTCAGCAGGTCAGCAGGTCAGGGGGTGCAGGCTTTTTCGAGGGCGGCGGCGGCCGTGCGTTGGTCGCTCGGTCCGGCGGCCAGGTGGGTCTGGGCCAGCGACGCTTCGCGGGCGCAGCCACCCCTGTCGCCGGCCTTTTTCAAGAGCGCGGCGAGACCGAGGCGGGCGTCGACGTCTTTGGGTTCGGCGTCGAGCAGGTTTTCGTAGAGGGCGCGGGCGTCGACGTCGGCGCCGCCCGCGGCCAGCGACGCCGCCAGTTTGCGCTGGCTCGGCACATGGTCGGCGTCGATGGCCAGCGCGTCGCGCCACGTCTTTTCGGCGCCTGCTTTGTCGCCCTTCTGCGCGAGGGCGAGGCCGAGGTTGAACACCGCCGAGACCGAGCGCGGGTTCAGCGCGATGGCCTTTTGGTAGGTGACGACAGCGTCGTCGACGCGGCCGCTGCGGGCGTAGGCGACGCCGAGGTCGAGCAGGGCGCGGGCGTAGTCGGGGCGGGCTTCGAGGGCCTTTTGGTAGGCGTCGATGGCCTCGCCGTACTTCTTCTGCTGGCTGTAGAGCTTGCCGAGGTTGACCCAGGCCGGCGCGTACGACGGCGCCCGCGCCAGCACCTCGCGGTAGAGCTTCTCGGCGTCGGCGGCGCGGCCGCTGGCGACGAGGGTGAGGCCGAGGTTGTTCTCGGCGGCGTGGTAGCCGGGCCGCTGGGCGATGGCCTTCTGGTAGGCGGCGATGGCGCCGTCGAGGTCTTTCTCGTCTTTGGCGACGAGGCCGAGGTTGAACCACGCCTCGGGATAGTCGCCGTCGCTCTTGTCGATGGCCGTCTGGTAGTGCGCGCGCGCGCCCTTGTTGTCGCCTTGTCGCGAGGCGACGAGCCCGGCGAGAAAGTGGTGCTCGGGCTCTAAGGGATCGATGGAGAGCAGCTCGTCGGCCTGTTGTTTGGCTTTGACCGGGCGCTGTCGATCGAGGGCGAGGCGCAGCAGCCGCCGGCGTGGGTACAGCGACTGCGGCGCGAGGCGGATCGCCTGCCAGTAGGCCTCTTCGGCGCCGTCGAGGTCGCCGGTGGCTTCGCGGGTCTGCGCGACCAGGGTCTGCACGTCGGGCAGGTCGGGGGCGAGGTCGGCGGCGACGGCGAGCACGCCGCTGGCGCGGTTGGCGTCTTCTTTTTTGCCGGTGGCCAGCCAGGCGCGGGCGACGCCGAGCCGCACCTCGACCTGCGCCGGCGCCCGCTCGATGGCCTGCGTGAACGCGAGCTTGGCGTCTTCGACGCGCTCGGCGTCGAGCAGCACGGCGCCGAGGGCCACCAGCGACGTGGCGCGCTCTTCGTTGCTGCCGAACTGTGAGGCCTGCGTGAGCACGTTGGTGGCTTCGCGGGTGCGGCCGCTGGCGCTGTAGAGGCGCCCGAGCGCCCGCAGCGCCGAGCCATAGCCGGGGCGCACGGTCAGCGCGCGGGCCAGCTCGGCCTCGGCGCCGGCGGTGTTCTTCTGCTTCAGAAGCACGCGGGCGAGCAGCACGGCGACGCGCGGATCGTTGGGCGCGAGGGTGCGCGCCCGCACCAGCTGCGCGCTGGCCTCGTCGAGCTTGCGCCGCGCGAGCAGGGCGGCG
>JANNAY010001483.1:0-2182 GCA_031384945.1 Deltaproteobacteria bacterium | reverse complement strand
AGAGCACCCGCCGCACCGGCAAAGTGCTGGTGGTTCACGAAGACCATCTCTTCCAGGGCGTCGGCGGCGAAGTCGCGGCCATCATCGCCGAGCAGTGCTTTCAAGACCTCGATGCGCCCGTGCGTCGCGTCGGCGCCAAAGACATCCCCATCGGCTTCTCGCCCATCCTCGAGCAGGCGACGCTGCCGCAAGAGTCGACCATCGAAGCCGCCGTCCGCGACCTGCTCGCCTACTGAGCCGTCCTCATGAGCTTCATTCGGCTGCGCTTCACCACGTCGCACGAAGACGTCGTCGTCGCTGTGCAAGAGGCGCGACTGCCGCTGCGTGGTCCGTCGGGGCGCATCTACGTGCTGCACGAAGACGGACAGGTCACGCAGCACCCGACGGCGGCGCAGGCGTCGTTTGCGTTGACGGCGCGGCCTGGGGCTGAGTTGTTGCTGTGGCTCGTCGAAGGCAGCGCGGTCGCCACCGTTGTCGTTCGCGAAGAGACGCGCGTCGTCTGCCACTTCGATCTCAAAGGCGCGTCGCTCGAAGAGCAGTCGGCGGCGGCGGCAGCCATCGATCTCTTGCTCGACGGCCTCGTCGACGTCGACGTCGACGCCCAGCTCTGACGCGGAACGATCAGGGCGCGGTGATCGTGATCAGGTTGTTGCCGACGCGGTTGCAGCGCGTGCCCTGCACGCAGAAGTGCTGCGGACACGACTCGGCGCAAAACCCCTGCGTCGACCCCGGCGGACCGACGCAGGTGAAGCCGTCGCCGCAGCCGTCGACGGCGCCTTCGATGAGGGCGCAGGGCGAGCACAGGCCGCCCTTCGCTTCGCGGGTGTCGCAGCGGCCCGAGGGCAGGCAGGCGCGGGCGCCTTCGAAGCAGTCGGTGTCGTCGTCGCAGCGCTTGTCGCACTCAAAGGCGACGCCGGGCACGCAGAACGACTCGGGCAGGTCGACGGGGCAGGTGGTGTCGAGGGCTTTGCAGCCGAAGCAGTCGCCGGGGTCGCAGGCAAAGGCGCAGTCGCGGCAGTCGACGACGACGGGCACGACGACGTTGCCGCCTTCTTCGTCGAGGCCTTTGAGGTCGACGACGTCGGATTCGCCCCAGAAGAGCCAGTGGTTTTCGTTTTGGGCTTCGGCGCAGCGGTCGGCGCCGTCGTCGCCTTTGTCGTGCAGTCCACGGACTTCGAAGACGACGGCGTCTTTGTTGGTGCTGACGCCGCTGAGGTCGACGACGGGGTCGCCGCGCAACAGCTCGCCCAGCTCGGCGCGCCGCGCGTCGAGGGTGGTGCAGCGCTCGCTCAAGACGACGCCGGCGTCGTCTTTGACGGCGACGTAGACGGCGCTCAAGCAGCTGGTGTCGTAGTCGAGTCCTGAGAACACACCGCAGCTCTGCTTGGTCTGCAGCTGCAGCGACAGCGACACCGGCGGTCGCGGTGGGGCCTCGACGGTGCAAGCGACCGTGCACGCCACCATGCCGCCCGTGAGCAGACCGACGACGACAAGCAGCAGGGATGCGACGCCTCGCACCCCGGCTGCGTAGCAGAAGTCAGGCAGCGCGTCGCAGGAGGCGGACGTCGAATTCGCCGGTGTCGTCGAGGTCGGCGCCGAGGTCGGCGTCGTCGATGGGCAAGAGCGCCGGCAGGTCGAGCGCTTCGCCAAGAAAGACGATGGCGTCGAAGAGCTCGTCGCCGTGCACCGACTCGATGCGGATGTGGCGCTTGTGGCCCACCGGCTCAGACGAATCGGCGTCCGAGCGCGCGCTGCGGTTCGAGCGGTTGGTGCGGGCGGGGCGGGAGAGGCGGTCGGTCGCGAGAAACATGGTGTTTGGCCCTCAGGCGACCTCCTCATCACAGAGGGCGTCGCCGTTGATGGAGGCCACTGTGAAGATCTCCCGCCGATCGCCCCACGACACGTGTCGGGTTCTTGCCTTCACCCACCGACAGCGGTGATGCCGCGCACACCTACCGCACCTACCAGCAGGCGGCGACGGCGGAGGCGGCGGAGGCGACGGCGACGCCAGCGACGGCGATGCGGCGGGCCCAGACGGCGCGTTCGGCGTCGACGTCGTCGGCGGTGTAGGCGGCGATGGCGGCCATGACGTCGTCGGGGACGCCCTCGTCGACGGCGCGGACGGCGACGGCGGCGCAGAGCGCGCGCTTGCCATCGATGAGCGCGTTCCAATCGCGCTGGC
>JANNAY010001481.1:0-2428 GCA_031384945.1 Deltaproteobacteria bacterium | reverse complement strand
TGTCGAAGAGCTCCGCCTCGCCTACGACGGCCTCGGCCGTCGGCGCCTCGAGCGGCGACTTGTGGGCATCGGCACCGGAACCATCAACGACGTTGTGCTCGAGTACCACCAGGGCAACGTCGTCGAAGAGAAGCTTGTGTCGGTCCTCCCCGCCGACAAGATCGTGGTGTCGACAGTCCACGTGCCTGGCGAGCTCGATGCTCCGTTGTTGGCGGTCGATGGCCCGCACTCGTCGACGGTCAAGCTCTATGCGCTCGGCACCGCTGTGCGGGGCGACGTCACGAGCGCCGTCGACGTCGGCGCGACGAAGCTGATCGAGCAGCAGCTGCTCGACAGCTATGGCGAGCGCGAGACCTCGACGACGAGCGTTAGCCTTTGCATCGAGGGCAAGGAGACGGGGTCGAAGTCGACGCCGACGCAGACGTGCGCGCTGACGGTGTTGCAGCGGTTTGGCATCGGGGGAGCACGAGAACATGCGCGCACAAAGCTCGTCGATCTGCGCAATCGTGTTTATGCGACACATCTGCGGAGTTTTCTGACGAAAGACCCGCTGGGGGCCATCGATAGCGATGGGCAGTGGAACTATGTGATGGGCGATCCCATCAACTTTAAAGACCCGCTCGGATTGGCCGGCCAAGGCGTCGTCCCGCCCGTCATGGAGGATGACGGGAGCGGGGAGCCAATGCCGGTCGGAAACTGCGATGCCGATGCATCGTGGCCCGGATGCACGCCGCCGCGCTGTGATCGAGCTTGTCAGAGGGAGCTGGAAGAGACGCGCCGAGAGGCACACAACGTCGACACCAATCCGCCAGCGTTCACGGTCACCTCACCAGTGAGCAATCCTCCATCGATTTCGAGCACACCGGTCGGGACGGAATATCCCGTGCCGAGTAGGACACTAGCTGCAATAGGATTTAAGAACAGACTGGAAGCGGATAATACCCTGCGTATCGTTGTACCGCAGCCAATTAGTACTGATGGGATGTTTGAAATAGTCGGCACTATGGGGGCTGCAACTGGCTTCGGATCTGCATTAAAGGGCTTGCTTGCTGGCATCTTGATGAAGATAGCGCCAAAGGCGCCCTATGTGCGAAGCGGAACGATCTTTCTGGTGACTAGTCTTACGAACCCACCCGCATCCGGACGTGCACTCAGCGTCGCCACAACCGCAACCGGCACAACACTAGCTGAAGCCCAGGCGGCCGCCCTCGAATACGGTGCGATGGCGGGCACACAGAGGCTATTCATTGCAGAAATACCGCTCGCAACCTATGATGCCATGGTGGCCGGTCAGCAGGCAATTCCGAAGTTGACGGCGACGCCAGGAGGACTCTTGACGACTGAACTCAGAATTGCGGCAAGTGCGGCGACTGACGGGTTCGTTGGACTGTTTGTTGAGATGCCAAAACCCTGAGGCGTAAATGAGCATTTTCGCAAAAAAACCATGCTTAGGTTTTGCTGACTTGTTGGAAGAGAAGAGGACTGGGTTCATAGTCTATCGAACAGACTATCCCGCAAAGGGGTCACACATCCTTTGCCATCGAGAGAACAAGAATGGAACGGTGATCGAGGAGTGCATGGTCATACAATTCTGTCCATATTGTGGGGGAAAGATATCGAAGCACGACGGGGCTGATAAAATCGCTGATGACTCGGGCACGCTGTGGAAGAAAGCCCACGACAGCTAAAGCCGCAGGCGCCCAGCGGCCTCGTCCGCAATGAAACCGGAGTTGACGACGGGTTGAAGATTGCTGGGGCAGCTGGGGAAGCGGTCGTCGTGAAAGCAGATCAGCACTCGGCCGCACCGAAATCTCGCATCCGACCGCCCGGCGCGCTAACGCCGACTCCATGCGCTTCGTCGTCGTCGTCGCCTCCTGCGTCTTCTCTTTCTGTGCTTTCGCCGCGACGGAAAAACCGCCGGCGCCAAAAGGCATCGACCCGGCGACGCTGCCGAAGCAGTCAGAGACCGACGCCGCCCCCGGCTTCGAGGCCTGCAAGGCCGCCCCCGCCGGCATGAGCTGCATCCCCGGAGGGCCGACGATCGTTGGTGAGGAGAAGTCGAAGAATTCACCGAAACGGGTGATTGAACTCTCGACCTTCTACATCGACCAAAAAGAGGTCACGCACGGCGACTACCAGCGCTGCGTCGACGCCAAGGTCTGCAAGCCCCTCGACATCCCCGAGTACAACAAGAAGATCATGAAACCCTTCTTGGGCGCCGATCAACCGGCGATGCCCCTCGATTGGCCGCGCGCGCAACAGTATTGCGTCTTCGCCGGCAAGCGCCTGCCCACCGAGTGGGAGTGGGAGAAGGCGGCGCGCGGTCCGAACGGAGATGTGTGGCCGTGGGGCAACGCCGAGTTCGCCTGCGACAAAGCGCAGACGCGCGACTGCGCGCCTGTGGGCTGCAAGCCGTACCCCGGCAAGG
>JANNAY010001432.1:0-7426 GCA_031384945.1 Deltaproteobacteria bacterium | reverse complement strand
GCAGGGAAGCGCTCGGCGAGGTCGCCGCAGACGCCGTGGCCGTCGCCATCGACGACGCAGTCGCAGAAGTCGGCGAGGCCGTCGCAGGCGTCGGCCTTGGCGGGGGCGTCGACCTCGACGGTGGCGCTGTCGTCGTCGCTGGCGCTGACCGTGATCGTCAATCCGGTGGGCTCGCCCGACAACAAGTTGGTCGAGAAGATCGCGTGGGTCACGCTGCGCGGATCGGTGTCGTCGGAGGGCCCGATGGTGTCGCCGCTCTGAAACAGCGCGCTCGCGTCGTCGCGGCCGCGTCCCTTTTGCAGCCGGTAAGCACCGTCGGCCTCTTCGACCATCAGCATCGGGTCAAAGGCTGTACAGTTGACGCAGTTCTGCAGCGTGTTCAAATAATTGCCGGGCTCAGGCGACGGACGCTTGCTCAGCCGCACGCGTTCGACAAAGACGCCGCTGTCGACTTCGAGGTCGCCGTCGTAGGCGTCGGTCTTCTTGCGGTGCTCGACCAGAAAGAATTCGTCGCCACCGCCGACCTTCAAGATGTTGCCTGACGTGCCCGCCGAGGCGAGCGTGAACGTGCCGGGTCCGTTGGCCTCGATGACGTTGCCCCAGCCGACGGCGAGCCGCGAAAACGGATCGAGCAGCGACGCCGGCGTGCTGTAAAACCAGCCACCCATGACTGTATAAGGAAGATCGGTGGTCGATCCAGATTCGTTGTACAGGTCGGCGAAGCCCAACAGGTGCCCGAACTCGTGCACCGACACAAAGGTCTCGCGTCCCGGACGCGACGTGCGGCCAGCGATGCCAACGTGGGCGACGGTGACGCCGTCGACCTCGAACGTGGGTACGGGCGCGATCAACGCCGAGACAATGCGGTCGGTGGCCAGCGCCTTGATGGGCAAGGCGATGCCAGGAAAGCCAGCGTTCGAGATCAAGATGACGCCGTCGACGAAGCCGTCGGCGACGCCGACCTCGTTGCCGCTGACGTCGAGGGCGGTGAAGTCGACGTTGCCGCCGCTGGTGCAACGCCGTTCGTTCGACGGTCCGCCGCTGTCGCTGGCGCACAGCAGAATCTCGTTGATGAAGTCGAGGGCGTCGTCGAGGGTGGCGATGGCGCCCTGAAAGTCTCCCTCGGGCAAGCCGGCGCCGCGCGGGATCTCACAGTTCGCGTGCTCGCCGAGCGGCGGGCAACTGGGAAAGTGCACGGCGTCGGCGACGGTGACGTGCGGGTGAAACCTGCCCAACGATTGCTGCCGGTAGAAGCTGGTGAAGCGAAACGTGTCGAGGTCGCCGTCGTCGCTGTCGGCGTAGAAGTCGGCGATGTCGGCGAGAAAGTCGGCTTCGTCGCCCTCTGCGAAGTCGAGGTTGTCGACGATGACGGGGATGACCAACACCTTCGTGTCGCCCCGCGACGGCACTTTGTAGAGGCCGACGTCGTCTCTGGCGGCGAAGTGGTCGATGTAGTCGGCGCGGGCCGGCGCGCTGATCGAGAGGCCGCAGACGACGGCAGCGACGACGACCGGGGCAACGATGCAGACAGAGTGCTTCATGGATCGCGGTCCGGCGGTTGGCGGGCGAGATGATCGAGGGTGGCGCCCATGGCGAGCAGCGCCAGACCGAGAGCGATCGTGAACATCGGCGCCTCGGCCGAGATGGCGGCAAAGGCGCCGCAGAAGAAGCCGAAGAAGAGAGAGACGCCGCTGACGACGCGGGCGACGCCCCAGGCGAAGCCCTCGCGCACGAGGGGCG
Organism: Deltaproteobacteria bacterium; assembly: GCA_031384945.1. Lineage (GTDB taxonomy): Bacteria > Myxococcota > UBA727 > UBA727 > VGSZ01 > VGSZ01. The sequence goes on along the minus strand of JANNAY010001432.1, from coordinate 5,686 downwards.
GCGGGCCACCGAACAACACCCGTCGCAACATCGGCACCGCGAAACCGACGAGCACGCCGACGACCATCCACGGGTCGTCGATCTCGCCGTGCACGTGCTGGCCGATTTGCTCGGGGTGTAGACGCGCTCCGATGAGCCCGCCCGCGACGGTGGCGCCGCAGAGGACGACGACGTCTTTCCAATCGACGATGAGCTTGCCGGCAGCGTCGCGCCACGGCCGCTTCACCGTCTGCGCCGGCGCCAACGTCGACGACGACGACGCTGCTGCCGCTGACGTCGGCTCGCGCAACGGCTCGTCGCGTGTCTCAGTCCTGGGCATCGGCGAACATCTCGACCATGCGGTTCACCGTCTCGTCGAAGTCGGAGGTGTCGTAGGTACCTTGTCGCAAGAAAGTCTCGACTTCTTCAATCTTGTCGATTGCATAATCGATGCGAGAGTCTGTGCCATGAGTGTACGCACCGAGGGTGATGAGGTCGCGGTTCTTCTCGTAGGCGGCCATCACCTGGCGCATCTTGCCGGCGGCCTTCTTGTGCTCGGGCGAGGCGATGCCGCTCATGACGCGCGACAGCGACGGCAACACGTCGATGGCAGGCCAGTGGTTTCGCGCGCCGAGATCGCGATTCAGAATCACGTGACCGTCGAGAATACCGCGCACTTCGTCGGCGATCGGTTCTTCCATGTCGCCGCCTTGCACAAGGATGGTGTACATCGCGGTGATCGAGCCTTTGTCGTTGTTGCCCGTGCGCTCCATCAGCTTGGGGATGAGGGCGAACACCGAGGGCGGGTAACCCTGACGGGCCGGGGGCTCGCCGAGGGCGAGACCGATCTCGCGTTGGGCGCGAGCGAAGCGGGTTGAGCTGTCCATCATGAACAGCACGTCTTTGCCTTGATCGCGAAACCACTCGGCGACGGCGGTGGCGACGAAGCAGCACTTCAAGCGCACGAGCGACGGTGTGTCTGAGGTGGCGCAGACGACGACGCTGCGCTTGAGGCCTTCTTCACCGAGCGAGTCGTGGATGAACTCGAGCACCTCGCGTCCACGTTCGCCGACCATGCAGACGACGACGACTTCGGCGCTGGTCTGTCGCGCGATCTGTCCCATCAACGTCGACTTGCCGACGCCGGAGCCTGCGAAGAGGCCGACGCGCTGGCCGCGACCGACGGTGAGCAAGCCGTCCCAGGCGCGCACGCCGAACGAGATGACGCGATCGACGGGTTGGCGCGTGTACGGGTCGGGGCACTCGCGCTCGACGCTCCAGTCTTCGAGGCCTTCGATGTCGTCGAGGGGGCCGAGGCCATCGATGGGATCGCCGACGCCGCTCAGCGTGCGGCCGAGCAGCCCGTAGCCGCAGCGAATTTGAAACGGCTTGCCCGTCGGCAGCACTTCGCTCTCGGGGCCGAGGCCCTTCGGTTGTCCGAGCGGCATCAAGAAGACGGCGCCGTCTTTGAAGCCGACGACCTCGGTGCGCAGCGGCGGCTGGTCGTCTTTTGGCGACGTCACCCAGCACATCTCGCCCATCTTCACGCCGGGCACGGCGGCCTTGATGATGAGGCCGGTGACCTCGGTGACGCGACCGCGCACGCGAAACGGTTTGCAATCTTGCAGCTCTTCGAGCGCCTTGTTGAGCGCGATGACCTTGCCCATCGGCAGCCCCGAGCTCTTCGCCCCGGTCAGGTTCTCTTCGAGCGCGTCAAAGTCGGGCTTCTTCGTCGTCGCCATCATGGTCTCACTCTAACGGGCCGTTTCATTTCGCGCTCAGCGTCGGTCGCAGGCGCAGCAGCACGCCGACGCAAGAGTCGACGGCGTAGACGTCGGGGGCGCCTTCGCCGACGCCAAAGGCGACGTCGGCGAGGCAGCGGGTGACAGGCTCAGGAAACGTCACGCGTGGCGCCTTGCCATAGATGCTGCGCACGTCGTCGCCGCCGTCGAAGATGAAGTCGCGCCCCGACTGCACGAAGCGCAGCGCGTTCTGCGAGGTGACGACGACGTTGCCGCCGCGGTCGACGTCGACGCCGCGGGGGACGGCGACGGAGAACGCGGCGGCGGGGGCGCCTTCGCCGCCGCTCGCGACGGCGCCGTCGCCGAGCACGGCTTCGACGGTGCCGTCTGCCAGGTTGAGGCGCCGCAGCCGGTTGTTGCCGCTGTCGGCGACGACGAGAACGCGCGTCTGATCGTCGACGATGAGCACGGCGAGGCCGCGCGGCTCGTTGAAGAGTGCGTCGAGCGCCGGTCCACCGTCGCCTGACGAGCCACGCGCAAAGGCGCTGCCGGCGATGACGGTCGAGTCGCCGCTGTCGAGGTCGACGCGAGCGATGACGTGGAGGGCGGCGTCGCTGACGTAGGCTGTGCCGTCGTCGATGGCGATGCCGGCGGGGGCGACGAGGCCGGTGTCCAGCGAGGTGCTCGCAAATCCCGTCGGATCGTCGATGTCAGGCAGGGTGACGCGGCGCAGACGGCCAACGTCAGACTCGGTGATCCACAGCGACACGGGACTGCGCCCATCAACGGCGATCGCACCAGCGCCGCGCAGCGGCAGCGCGCGCGAGGCAGGCACGGGTGCGTCCACGTCGTCGACGTCGTCGCCGTCGGGCATGCCGGTGATGGTCGAGACATCGCCGCTGTCGACGTCGACGAGCCGGACACGGCCCGTGATGCGATCGACGACGGCGACGTGGGCGTCGTCGATGGCGGCGACGCCGACGGGTCCTTTGAAGAGCGCGTCGGCGGGCGGGCCGTCGTCGCGCGAGCGGCCGGGGTGCAGCGCCGTGGCGACGCTGGTCGCGAGCAACGACGGAGCAGCGATGTCGACGTTGATCGTCACGCGTCGCAGTCGATCGATCGCGTCGACCACGATCAAGCCAAGGGTGGGGTCTGCGCCGGTACCGCCAAACGACAACATCAAGCCGCGCGGAAACGAGAAGCGGGCGGCGCGGCCGTCGACGTTGTCGTCGTCGCCATCGACGCCGTCGCCAGCCAGGGTCAACACCTCAGGCAGGCTGAGCGGCGGCACGCCGGTAAACACAGCGCGGATGCGTTGGCCGCTTCGCTCGGCGATGAGCAACAGCCCGCCGTTCTCGGGCAGCAGGCCCTGCAGGTCTGGTGAGAGCACGCCCCTCAGCAACAAGAACGGCACAAAGACGAGGGCCGTTGGCTCGTTCAGCTGGGTCTCTGTTCGTGGCTGGTCGTCGCCGTTGAAGCCCGCGACGCCGGTGCCAACGACGACGGAGGCGACGCCGCTGTCGACGTCGACGCGCCAGACCTGGTGCCGGCTCGGGTCAGAGACGTAGAGCTCGCCGTCAGCGCCGGACGCGAGACCCGACGGCCGCGCGATCTGGAGCGGTGACGCGCCGTCGCTGACGATGTCGCTGTCGCCGCCGATGAACGTCTCGATGGTGGCCGCGCCGGCAGGATCGCGGATGCGTCGCACCCGGTCGTTGTCGCGGTCGGCGATGAAGATGTCGCCGTTGCCGGCGCGCGCGGCGGCGGTCGGGCGGTTGAGGCGCGCGCTCTCCGCCGGTCCACCGTCGCCGGCGAAGCCCTTGACGCCGTCGCCGGCCAGCACGGTGACCTGATCGGCGCAGCTCACCAGCAACACGCGGTGCAAGTCAGGGAAGGGCGCGAGAAATTCGAAGTCGCGGAACGTCAGGGCGTCGCTCGGCGGCTGCTCGCACGACACAGGGGCGAGATTGACGCCGAGTCGCGCGTCGGTCTGCTTGGCGAACTCGAGCAGCAACACGTCGACGGTGCGCTCAAAGGCGAGCTCGGGCGGCTGGGGCGCGCCGGCGATGACGATGGGCGGCGCGGGCGCGGCGCCGGTGGCGTCGACGAAGCGCCAGAGGACGCCGCCAGCGGGGTCCGCGACGACGATGTCGCCGTGGTCGTAGGCGAGGTCGCTCGGGTCGAGGCTGAAGAAGTTGCCGTCGCCGTCGGGGTCGACGACGTCGCCCACGACGACGCACGCGTCGGCGCAGACGGCGTCGGCGTCGGCGGCGCCGATGTCGCCGATGGCGCCGAGCTCGACACGCACGAGGCTCAGGCCCGACATGTAAAAGCCGAACGCGCCGGCGTCGTCGATGACGAAGCGCTCTTGGTTGCCGCGCGGCGGCGGGCACGGCCCGTCACTCACGAAGACGTGATCGATCTCACCGTCGTCGCGCGGCACGTCGCGCACCGTGCTCGTGCGACAGCCGCGAGCGATCTCGCTGCCTTCGACGATGCCGCCGTCAGCGCCGAGCACAAAGGTCGTGTCGACGATGTGGGCATCGACGAGGGGGCTCGCCGGGCTCGGACGCGACAGCGCTGCGGCCGTAAAGATGTGCAACAGCCCACCATCGACGACGACGTCGTCCGGAAAGCGGCCGACGAGCCCCGTCACTCCCGGCGGCGTGGGTGCGCCGGGGAAAGACACGCTGAGCGCCAGCGTGCGCAAGCCGCCGTCGCGGCCGAGGCGACGGACCCGCCCGCTGTTGTCGCCGTCGCGGTCAGAAAAAAAGACGTTGCCATCGCCGTCGACCGCGATGGCGACCGGCAGATCGAGCGGCTGGGCGGTCGCGACGTTGCTGTCGTCGCCCGCCGCGCGCACGCCGGTGCCGGCGACGATGGTCACGGCGCCAGACACGGCGTCGATGCGGCGGATGACGCTGTCTTGAAAGTCGGTGAGAAAGACGTTGCCGGTGCCGTCGATCGCCATGCTCGTGGCGAAGACGGTCGAGATCTCGTTGGGCTGCGCCTGCGGCGCCAACCGCGACGTCGTCGATCCGTTGCCGGCGAAGGTCGTCAGCTGTTGCGCGCCGTTGTCGAGGCGCAGCAGCAGGTTCGTCACCACCGAAGAGAAGTAGACGTTGCGGTCGGCGTCGACGGCGACGACGGTGGGCTGACCGACGCGGGCGTCGGCGCCGGCCCCCTGGCCGAGCCCGAGCGCGCCAAAAGCCACGCCGGCGGCCTCGTCGAGCTCGTAGCGGCGCAGCTTGCAGCCGACACAGAGGTCGAGGTCGTTGTCGTTGGCGTCGTCGCATTCTTCGCCGGCGGTGGGGTCGATGATGCCGTCGCCGCAGCCGATGCGGACGCAGAACGACGTCGTGGTGTCGGCCGCCGGCGCCTCGTCTTCGAGGTCGAGGCAAGCGAAGCCCCCGGGACAGTCGGCGTCCTCAGGGTCGCAGCGCACCAGGTTGCTCGGATACGGCGTCAACGTGCAGCCGACGCCGACCGCGCCGACACCGGCGACGACGACGACGAAGGCGACGAAGGCGCAGCGAAGGGGTCTCATGGTGTCGCCTTGTTCTGTTGGCCGTAGCCGTCCCAATCGGTGAACAGGCCGGTGCCCACGGCGGCAGCGCCGAGCACGACGGCGACACCGAGGGCGACAGCGCCGCCGAGCTGTCCGGTTTGAAAGCGCGCGGCGTGGTCGGCGAGGGCGATGTTGTCGGCGGGCGACGACGCTGCGCCATCGGCGATGGCGCCGATGCGTTGCTCGTACTGCACCCACGACGCTGCGCCGACGGCGAAGAGCACGACGCTGCTGGCGGCGGCGATGCCGCTGGCGGCGTAGAGAGAGCCGGACAAGATCGGCGGCAGCGGCGGCGGGTTCAACACGAGCGCGGCGTTGTCGTCGACGCCAGCGGCCTGCCCGGCCCGCAGCGGGATCTCGCCGAAGGTCGCGTTGATGCTCTTGCCGACCAGCGGCA
>JANNAY010001469.1:0-3306 GCA_031384945.1 Deltaproteobacteria bacterium | reverse complement strand
GGTCGGCGCCAAGGTCGCGTCGGCGAGCACGGCGCGCACAGGCCATGGTCCAACGACGACAACGACGCCGCAGCGGTCGGCGACGCCGGCGCGGGCGACGCAGTCGTCGCTGGCGTAGACGCGGTCGGCGCCGCGCGCCTCGCGCAAGAGCGCAGCGGCGACGGCGCTGCCTTCGTCGATGACGGGGCCGCTGACCCTCAAGCGTGGCGTGCGCGCGGCAGTGGCGGCGCCGCGTCCGACGACGATGGCGCATGCGTCTTCGCCGAGGGCGACGTCAAGGGCGCGGGCGCAGCGCCAGGCCCGGCCGAGGTCGTCGTCGTTGGCGCCGTCGACGCCCCAGACGACGGCGGCAGCATCGCCACGGGCGCGAACGACGTCGCCGCCGGCGTCGCGGGCAACGCGCTGCACGACATCGAGACGGCGGCGTTCGACCCCGTGGCGCTCGGCGTTGGCGGCGTTGACCTCGGCAAACGCGACGGCGACGACGACGACGGCGCTACCGATGACGTCGGAGGCGACGAGGTCGAGGTCGCGTGCGCCGCGCTGCAGCTCGTTGACCACGGTGCTTGCGCGCGCGCGAACGGCGGGCACGGCGCGTGATGACACCGCGCGTGCGGCCAGCAGCTCGGCGGCGTGCACCTCGACGAAGCTGGCGAGCGCCGCCCGCGGATCGCGCTCTGGTGCGCGCGACAGCCACTCGTCGAGGTCAACGATGACGTCGCGCAGCGCCGGATAGCGCCGCGCCGGATCGCGCTCAACCATGCGCAACGCGATCGCCGCCAATGCAGGCGGCGCCTGCGGGTGAAACAGCAGCGGCGTCGGCGTCTTCTCTGTCGTGATCTCGCGCAAGACGATCATCGGGTTGTCGGTGTCGAAGCGCGGCCGGCGCGCGCAGAGCTCCCAGAGCACGACGCCAAGCGCGTACTGATCGGTGCGCGCGTCGAGGTGACCAGCCTGCGCTTGCTCGGGCGCCATGTAGCGGACCTTGCCTTTGATGGTGTCGCGGTCTTCAGTCTGGTGACGTCGGTTGCTCGCCTTTGCCAATCCGAAATCGAGCACCTTCACCAGCCCATCGCGGCGCACGATCAGGTTCTGCGGGCTGACGTCTCTGTGCACGATCTCGAGGGCTTTGCCGTCGACGGTGGCGCCGTGGGCGTGCTCGAGCCCGAGGGCCGCGTCGCGCACGATGAGCGCGGCCAACGTCGATGGCAGCGGCGCCTCGTGGTGCGCGCCCAGCGCGGTCAACAAGCCGAGGTCGACACCATCAACGAATTCCATGGCGATGTAGGGCGTGCCGCGGGCGGCGGCGACCTCGTAGACGACGACGACGTTCGGGTGGTTGAGGCAGGCGATGAGCCGCGCCTCGTCGAAGAACTGCTCAACATGCCCCGGATCGACGGCGAGCTCGGGCCGCATCGTCTTTACGATCGCCAAGCGCTGCACGTCGCCAATGCCGATCTGCCGGGCGAGAAAGATCTCACCCATGCCGCCGATCGCGAGCCGCCGCAAAATCTCGTAGTTGCCGAGGACGCCGTCGTCGATCACGCCGGCTTCGACTTCTTCTTCTTCGCCTCTGCGGGCACGCCGACGGCGAGGGCGCCGGCTTCGACGTCTTTGAGGACGACGCTGTTGGCGCCGACGCTGGCGCCGTCGCCGACGACGATGGCGCCGAGGACGACGGCGTTGGCGCCGACGTCGACGCCTTTGCCGAGGGTCGGCGCGTCGAAGGGCTTGTTGGTGTTCTTCATCCCAAGGGTAACGCCCTGGCGAATCACGCACTGGTCGCCGATGGTGGTGTCGCCATGGACAACAATGCCGCCCTGGTGCTCGATGACCACTTGTCGACCGACGGTGGCCGAGTAGGGCAGCTCAATGCCATAGACATTGCGCACGAAGCGAAAGGCGGCGCGGTAGGCCACGCTCAACGGGGCGCGGGCCATCTTGGGCGCGACGCTCATGCGCCAGTTGCCGAAGCGGTGCACGGCGAGCGCTTGAAAGCCCGGACGCGTCCAGTCGCTGCCGTTGGCCTCGTAGTCCTCTTTGACGACGTCGATCAGCTCAGACAGCGACGTCGGCTTCATCACTGCCACCAGCGTGGCGTGGTCTCAGCGAAGGTCAAAAGCGCGTCGAGCTTCGGCGCCTGCGCCCGCGGCTGCTCCATCGTTTCGGCCGCGCCCCAGCGGCCGTACTTCGAGGGGCGCATTGTGGAATTGAAGTGGAGAAACAGGCTTCCACCATTGTCTTTCCATCCCTTCAAGTAGCGCAAATACAGGCTCTTCATCAGCGGCGACGCGTTGGCGGCGTCGAAGAGCGTGTTGACGTGGTTGTCTTCGGCGACGGGGCCGATGCCCGTGAGGTGTTGGCCGCCTTCGTAGGCCACCAACGCCACCTTGTACTTGTCGGTGATCTTCTTCTGCTCTTTGACCCAGACGAGGCTCTCGTCGACCGAAGCCTCCAAGCGCTTCATCAGCTCGGGCAAGCCGTAGCCCTGCACCTCACCGCGCTGCTCGGGCTCGCCCAATGATCCGCCGAAGTAGGGCGCGATGGCGACGGCATCGACCGCCCATTTGTTGTCTTGCAATTCGTCGAGCATGATGCCCGTCGACCAGCTGTTCGCAGCCCAGCCCCCCAGCACTCTCACGACACGGTTTTTCTGCGCTCCAAACACCTTGTCGAAGATGGCGTGTACTTCGGCCGTTCGGCGGGCGTGCCAGCGCAGCTGGGCCTCGAAGGGGTCTTTCGACAGCTCAGAGGCGACGCCGCGCTGCTTGACGAAGTTGGCTTGGGAAAAGATGCCGTTCCAAATTTCGTTGCTGTGCTCGACGTAGACGCGGCGCTCGGGCTTGAGCGTGTCGCGCAGGGCCACGGCGGTGGCTTCGACGAGCTCGTCGCTCCATGTGTGTCCGACGTTGACCCAGACGTCGGCGCCCGCGGCGTTGCCGAGGTCGGCGATGACCTCGACGGGTACGCCTTTCACCGTGTAGCGAACATCGTCGGGCATGGGCCGATCTATGGGTTTTGAGAGGGTCGAGTGGTTGGTTTCCATCCAATCCATGAAGCGCAGGGTACCGAAGCCCTTCACGCGCTCGAGAAACACCGGGTTCCACCGCTTCGTCTGGTCGGCGCCGGGCAGCCACACATGGATGTCGCGGATGGGATCTTTGCTGTCGGTCTTCGTGATGGTGACAGCGAGGCCGCCCTTCTTCGGATCGGCGTCGAGCTTGGCTTCACCCTTGCCCGTCGACGACACCGAGCCACCTTGCGGCCACAGGTCGAGCTCGCCCGTGCCCGTCCACGTCACCGTGT
>JANNAY010001340.1:0-4557 GCA_031384945.1 Deltaproteobacteria bacterium | reverse complement strand
TGCGGTTCTCGGGGCTGGCGCTGCCGGCGGCGCTGACCATCCTCGGCGTCACGCCGATGGCGCTGCGGGCGGGCGCCCCGCGCGTGACGCGCGGCCTCCCCTCTTACGTCACCGCCGTGCTCGTCGCCGAGGCCGTCTCCCTCGTCGCCGTCCTCGCCGACGACATCGTCGTCGCCGTCTCCGCCGCCACCGTCGCCGCCGTCCCCTTCTTCGCCCTCGTCGCCCTCTTCGGCGCCGGCGAACGCGGCAGCGTGACGTGGCGGGCGGCGTCTTTGTGGCTGCTGGTCGACGGCTTCGCCCTCGGCGCCCTCGTCGTCAAAGACCACGTCGCCCCCATCGCCGACGGCGGAGACGCCCGCGTCGCCGTCGCCGTCGTCATCGCCTTGCTGGGCCCTGGCCTCGTGCGGCTCGCCGCCGGGCCGTGGGGGCTCTGGGCCTTGCCCGTGCTCGAACAGTCCCACGTGGCGGCAGCCTGTCTGACCGGCGGCATGGTCGCCCCCGTCGGCATCGTCATCCTCGGCCGCGCTGTCGACGCCATCGCCGGTCCCGCCGCCACCGCGGGCGCCTTGCAGTCCGCGCTGGACCTCGCCCTGCCCGCTCTCGCTGCCGTCCTCGCCATCGCCTGCGCCATCGGCGCCGCCCTCGTCGCCGCCGAGCGCGACCTGCGGCGCATGGTGGCCCACCTGCTCGGGGCCACCGGCTCCGTCGCCGCCGTCATCGCCCTCGGCGACCGCCCGCTCCCAGCCGTCGGACTGGTGGGGTTGACGGCGTTTTCGGCGGCGCTGTGCCTGATGCTGGTTGAGGCGGTCGAGCGCCGGCTCGAGACCCGCAAGACCACGGAATTGCAGGGGTTGATGACCATCGCGCCGTCGTTGGGCGTGCTCTTGCCGCTCTCGTTCCTTGCCCTGTGCGGCCTGCCAGGACCGGGTACTGCGGCGGCACTTTGGCCAGCGCTGGCGGGCCTGGTGGTGCAGGGCAACTTGACGACCTCGACCGGCGGACTGGCTGCGCTGGTCTGCGGCGGCTCGCTGCTGGTCGCCGGCGTCGGCGCCGCCGCCCTCGTCGCCCGCGTCGGCGGACCGCCCCGCAAGAGCCTCGTCCTCCACGTCCGGGTGTCGCTGCGGCAGGGTATTCGTCTGCTGTTGCCCGTCGCTGCCCTCGTCGCTGCCTCGTGGGCGGCGCCGTCGGTGCTCGCCATCGCCGGGGCGACGCCATGATGGTGCTGCTTTTGGGCGCGCTGCTGGCCCTCGGCCTCGAGACCGCCGGCACGTCACCCGGCGGACGCAAGCGGGTCGGCCGCACCCCCAACGTCGTCGTCGTCGTCGTCGCCGCCATCGTCGCAGTCATCGTCGACGCCGGCGCCACCCCCGCCGCCAGCCTCGCCGTCGCCGTCGCCCTCAGCGTCTTCGCCCTCGCCGAAGGCAAAGACCTGCTCGGCGAACGCGCCGCCCTCGCCCTCGTGCTCGGCGCTGGCACGCTCAAGCTGCAGACAACGACGTCGCCGTTGGCGCTGCTCGGCTATCTGGCGTTGTGGGCGGTGGTGACGGCTGGGCTGTCGATGCGCAGCGGCAACGGGCTGATCTCCGGCGCCGAGGCCGAAGCCGCTGCCAAAGCCGCGCTCCTCGGCATCATCTCGCTGTTGATCGGCGGCCTCGGCGTCGTCGTCGGCGGCGGCGCGGGCGACGTCTGCTGGCTGGTGGCCCTCGGCCTGGTGTTGGGGCTGACGCCGCTGCAGGGTATCCGCGTCGACGTCGCCCAGGGGGCCCCGCCCGCCGCCGTCGCTCTCAGCGCGCCGCTGGCGCTGGTGGCGCTCGGACCCGTCCTGCCCCGCTACGTCGACGCTGCCAGCGCTGGCGTCGAGATCGCTGTCGCCCTCGGCCTGTTCGCGGTGCCGCTGGTGGCCCTCGCCCAGACGTCGTTGCGGCGCTTGCTGGCGGTGCTGCTCGTCGGACAAGCCGTGCTGCCCCTCGTCGCCGCCTGCGCCGGCTCAGCCAGCACCGAAGCCACTCTCGCCGCTGCCCTCGGCGCCGTCGGCCTCGCGGTCGGCGTGCAGGCGCTGCCGGCGTTGGCGACGTCGTCGGCCACCTGGGAAGACGCCTCGGGGCAGGGCCGCAAGCACCCCTGGCGCGCGGGGCTTCTCGTGTTCGCCGCGGCCCAGGCGTGCGGGCTGCCGCCGACATCGGGCTTCGCCGTCAGAGAGACCCTCGCCGGCGCGCTCGCTGCGTCTCAGCCGTGGATGGCCGTGGGGTTGCTCGCCGGCGCCGCGCTCTCGGCCCTGCCCGTCGTGCGGCTCGCCCTGTTTCTCTTCGCCAAAGAGCCGCGCCCGTCGCCGCCACCGCCCCCCGGCATCGGCGCCGTCCTCGCCCTCGGCGCCGTCGTCTTCGTCGGCGTCACCATCGGCGTGCTGCACCCGTTCTTGTTCCGCTAGCGAAACGAAGAGACGCGGCGGGGCTGAAGCCGACGCCGCGTCTCGGTGGTCTCACGAGGAGCTCAGCAGAGCCCTGTTCTCAAAACACTCAGAGCTCGAGCTCTGATGAAGCGCCGCCCATCGCGACGTCGCCCTTGAGCAGCTTGACGGCGAGCTCGGCAGCTTCGCGGGCCTTCGCGCGCAGCTGCTCTTCAGATTTCAGGCGCTGGTACGCCTTCACGGCGTCTTGCTCTTTGTCTTTGAGCTCTGCCTCAAGCTGCTTGGTGCGAACAGAGGCGTCGCTCTTGGCTTTGTCGGCGGCGCGGCGGGCCTCGTCGACCTGGCGCTGGGCCTCGTCAGCGCGGGCGTTGGCGTCGTTGAGGTCAGCCTGAGCCTGCTGCTGCGTCTGTTCGAGCGCGGCGCGCAGCTGCTGTGTCTCGGACTCGAGCGCACCAACCCGTGATTGGGCCTGCTGCACTTGCGTCTCGGACTCGTCGCGCTCGTCGCTGAGCGACTGCACGCGCGCCTTGAGGCTCGAGATCTCGATGTCTTTCTGGCCGGCGTCGGCGAGCTTCTGCTGGGTCTCGTTCTGGTGCTGCTCGAGCTGCTCTTGCACCTCGACGAGGGCCTGCTCTTTCTGAAGAATCTCGTCGTCTTTGGCGCGCAGCTGCTGCTTGAGCGTGAGCACCTCGCGCGCAGATGAGGCCGACGTGGGCGCCGTCGACGTCGCGGTGGCGGCGGCGGCGGCGCGGTCTTCGGCCTGCTTCAGGCGGGCTTCGAGTTCGCCAATCTTGGCCTTGAGGTCGCCGTTTTCGCGACGGGCCGTCTGCAGCGCCTGCAGATCCGCGGAATTCGACGACGACGACGACGACGACGACGGCGGCACCGTCACCGCCGGCCGCGGCGGCGGCGCCGAACGCGCAGCAACCGGCGCAGGCGCAGGCACAGGAGCCGGCGGCGCAGGAGGCAGCTCAGCACCCAGTCCGTCGAGGTCGTCGAGGCCGGCGAGACCGTCGTCTTTGACCGAGCCCGGCAGCTCGAGGTCGTCTTCGAGGCTGGCGCGCTGGCCCGTCAGGCCATCGAGGCCGTTGTCGAGGCCGGCGAGCATCTCGTCGTCGATGGCTGGCGGCGGCGCAGCAGCGGCGCGCGGCGGCGGATCGCCGGGCATGTCGAGGCTGGCGAGGTCGTCGTTGCCAAGGCGGATGTCGTTTTCGCCGGACGGCGACAAGTCGCCGCCGCCGAGGTCGAGGTCGCCGAGGGATTCGAGGCCACCGAGGTCGTCGGGTGGCAAAGCCGAAGCGGGCCCGCCCGTCGGCAGCGGGATGAGCGCGCCGATCTTGTCGAACAGGTCGGCGTCGGAGAAGGGCTTGATCAGGTAATCTTCGGCCCGCGTTTTCAGCTTTTTGTGCTGCGCGAACGTCTCGGGCGTCGCCTCTTTCGAGGTGATGATCAGCGGGATGCCCTTGAGATCGTTGTCTTTCTTGAGCTTGTTGCAGATGGAGTAGCCGCTCATCTTCGGCAGCTCGACGCACAGCACGATCAGGTCGGGCCGGCTCTTGGCGGCCCAGTCGAGGCCGTCTTTGCCGTCATCCATCTGCTTCACCGTGAAGCCGCGGTTGCGCAGCGCGCCGGCGGTCTGGTCGGCGAAGGGCTGCTCGGCGTCGATGAAGAGAATTCCGCTCATCTCGATCTCGTTTCTCCGTCGGCGACACGGCCGACGTCTCAGTCAATCCACAGGCGACGTCGACGTTAGCCACGGCTCACCGGCGGCGTCAAAGATCAGGCCCCGGTCGCTCAACTCAGTCGTCGACGACGAGCGGCCCCAGATGTGCGGCCTCAGGCGATCTCAGCGAGATTTCTGGCGTGCAGCGCGGTGGTCAGCTGCTCTTGCACCTCTGCCGTCGACGACGCCTTCAAGCAGCGATCGACGAGGGCCTTGGCGTCGTCGTGGCGAAAGCGGCGCAGCACGTGTTTGACCGACCGCAACGACGCCACCGGCATCGACAGCGTGTTGAAGCCGAGTCCGAGGACGACGGGGGCGAGGGCGGCGTCGGCGGCCATCTCGCCGCACAACGACACCGGAATTTTCTTTTTGTGGCCGGCGTCGACGACGTGGCGCAGGGCGCACAGCACGGCGGGGTGCAGCGGCT
>JANNAY010001338.1:0-2099 GCA_031384945.1 Deltaproteobacteria bacterium | reverse complement strand
CAGCGCTCGCCCGCCTGCTGCACGCCCGCGGCGACCACGTCGTCCTCGCGGGACGCAACGCCGACAAGCTCCAGTCCCTCGCCCAAGAGCTCGGCGCCCCCAGCGTCGTCGTCGACGCCACCGACGCCGCCTCTGTCGACGCCGCCGTCGCCTTTGCCGTCGACAGCGCCGCCGCCCGCGGCGCCCGCCTCGACGGCGCCTTCAACGGCGTCGGCTCGCTGCTGCTGAAGGCGGCGCACCAGACGCGCGACGACGAGTACCGCGCCGTCTTCGCCACCCACGTCGACAGCAGCTTCTTTCTCGTGCGCGCCTGCGTCAAAAACATGACGGCGGGCGGCAGCATCGTGCTCGTCTCCTCCGCCGCCGCCCGCATCGGACTCGCCAACCACGACGTCATCGCCGCCGCCAAAGCCGCCGTCGAAGGCCTCGCCATCGGCGCCGCCGCCACCTACGCGGGCAAAGGCATCCGCATCAACGTCGTCGCGCCGGGGCTCGTGCGCGCGGGCATCACCGAGCGCATCTTCGCCAGCGACACCGCGCTCAAATCCTCGATCGCGATGCATCCCCTGGGGCGGGCCGGCGAGCCCGACGACGTCGCCCGCGCGGCCGCCTTCTTTCTCGACGCCGCCAACAGCTGGATCACGGGCCAGGTGCTCTCCGTCGACGGCGGCCTCGCGGGGCTCAAGCTGCGCGCTTAGTCTCGTAGATCTTGTCGACGTCGTCGTCGTACTGCACTACCCCTGTGTTGCTGCCTGACCCTCTGGGTGGGTGGCCCCGGGCTGTCGGCGACCACTTACCCCCTATTTGGTGTCGACGGCCCGGTCTTTTTCTCCCCTTCGTTCGACGCCCGATCGCTTGCGGCGACCACGAGGCCCGCGCGAGCCTTGTCCGCCCGAAACAACGGGAGGGAGAAAGACATGGCGACGAAGAAGAAGGCGACGAAGAAGAAAGCGACGACGACGAAGAAGGCGCCGCAAAAGGCGTCGACGTTGCGGAACACGGCGGAGGAGCGGGCGAAGGCGCTGCCGTCGGAGTCCGCGGAGCAGAACCCCGGTGAGCCCGTTGCGCAGCTCAGCAGCTACGCCCGGCGGGTCGTCGAGCTGGCGACGCCGGTTCTGTCGTCACTGAAGAAGTTGCCCGGCTTCGACCCCGTTTGCCTCACCGACCTGCTGCCAGCGGTCGACTTGCTGACGACAGCAGAGACGAAGTGGGGAACGGCGCGGTCGCGCTCGCGCGCGGGTGTCTCGCCTGAGCGCGTGACAGCTGCCGTAGCGCTGCGCACCGACCTCACGACGACAGGGCGCTACGTGCTCCGCAAAGATCCCGTGGCCCAGCAAGAGATCGATCAGGTCCTCGAGGGCACCGGCGTCGCCGACCTTGCCCTCGATCTCGAGCGTCTTGCCTCGCTGGTCGAGCGGCACGCCGAGGCGTTTGCCGCGGGTGACGTCGATGCTGGCGTTCCGGCCGCGGCCCGCGCGATGGCGAACGAGCTGGGCACCGGCATCACCCCGGGTGATGCCGCCGACGCGCAGGCCTGGCGCAACCGCCTCTTCCATCTCGTGCAGGATGACTTGCGTGAGGTCCTGGCGGCGCTGAAGTTTCACTGGCGCAAGCAGCCGCCGAAGCTGGCGATCCTCGGTGTCGGCTATGCCGCGCAGTTGAAGCGGGGACGCACGCGTCGTGGCGGCGGCGGGTCCGCTCCTCCGGCGACCTGAACCGGGTTGGGGTTCGTCCTGAACCGGGTTGGGGTCGTCCTGAACCGCCGCGTCGTTGGGCTGAACGTTCAGGCCGGCGACGCGGCGGGTCCGCACGAGATAGCGCATGCCGCGTTGGACGTTCCACGACGCGACGTCGATGGTGTCGGGGCGGTCTTCGGAAGGAATGCGCTTGAGCTCGAACTGGGCTTCCCCTTCGGCTGCAACATCGATGGCCGCGACCTCGGCGGTGCTGGGTCCGCAGGCGAAGGCGGCAAGAGAAAGCAGGTAGAGGGCGCGGCGCATGTCGTTCTCCTTGGGTGAACGCGGCGCACAGTGCCCTCTGGCTGGTCTATCAACGAGGTCCAGTTTCTACATTTTACTTAGACCAGTTAGGCTCTCTGC
>JANNAY010001335.1:0-3893 GCA_031384945.1 Deltaproteobacteria bacterium | reverse complement strand
GATTCACCGCGCTGCGCCTGATCAGCGTTGATGGCCCGCGCCAACGTCTCGTCAACCAATGCGATGTGGATCGCGCGACCTCAAGGTGGTGTGGAGCGGCTCGACCCTTGATGCGCTGCTGCAGCTCGAGCTCGCGCCCGGCCCTGACGTCGTCGTGCTCGACCGCGCGTGTCTGCCGCCGGATCCGACCGCCGTGCTCGCTGACCTGCGGCGCAAGCTGTCGACGCGCATGATCATCACGACCTACGACTTCGCCACGAGCCAGCAGGTCGAGCTGCTGCGCCGTGCCGGCAGCGACGTCGTGCTGCAGGGTCCAATGTCGGTGCGCAGCCTGCGCACCTTCCTCTTGAGCTTGCTGATCGAGCGTCACATCAAGCGGCCGGCGACGCCGCCGCCCGGACCCAGCGCCGAAGACGGCCCCTTCGTCGCACCGCGCTACTCGCGGCTGGCCCTGATGGCCCTGCGCGACATTCAGTCGGCCATCCAATGCGAGTGCCCCAACCACATCGCCGAGCTGGTCGAGCGCCTCTGCTCGTTCGAGGGCTACGCCAAGAGCTGCGAGAACCGCGACGACGCCGATGCCAAGCTGCACCGCGCCCTGTGGTTCGCCACCGCGCGCGCGCGGCGCATCATGGAAGAAGCCCTCGAGCAGGTGCTCAAGCACGAGGGCATCGTCGTCGAGGGCGACGAGGTGCGCCGGATCGCGCGGGTGAAGTCGTGAAACCCGGATCCAACCGCGGTAGAACAGCCTGACGCGCGAGACGCGCTGGAGGACACGATGGCCAAGGGACAAGTGAAAACGGAAAAAGCGAACAAGCCGAAGCTGACGACGAAGGAGAAGCAGGAGAAGAAGAAGGCGAAGAAAGAGAGCAAATAGCTTTCGACGCCGTTCCTGAATTTTCGCGGCCGGAGCGTTGCCCCACAGGCAAGCTCCGGCTTCGTCGTTTCTGTGTCTCGCCGTTCTGATGCTCTGTGACGGATCGGCGGGACAGAACAGCCCGCGACGTCGACGGCGGCACCCCGGGTCGGGCAGCCTGCGACCGCTGAGAGGTTCGCCATATGCCCGCGCTGCTCGATTGGATGAAAAAGGCCGCCCGCCGCACGCTCGATCACCGTCCATCGACGATGACGCAGTCGCCGCCTTCGTCGCCGTCGACGGCGGCGCCGACGACGACCGGCGACGTGTCTGACCGCTACCTGAACCACGGCGAGATCGCCCGTGGTGGCATGGGCGCCATTCTGCGCGTCGTCGACAAGATGCTGAAGCGCCCGATCGCGATGAAGATTCTTGAGCCCGCCGATGGCAACAAAGACGCGTCGCGCGAGAGCCTCTTTCTCGAAGAAGCGCAGATCACGTCGCAGCTCGACCATCCCAACATCTGCCCCATTCATGAGTATGGGAAAGACACGGCCGGCACGAACTACTTTACGATGAAGATCGTGCGCGGTCGCACGCTCACCGACCTGATCCACGACCCCGGCTACGACCCGGCCAACCCCGCGTGTTTGCGCGACGCGCTCGACGCTCTGCGCCGCGTGTGTGACGCGCTGGCGTTCGCGCACAACAAGGGTGTGCTGCACCGCGACTTGAAGCCAGACAACATCATGATCGGCGACTTTGGCCAGGTGTATTTGATGGACTGGGGTGTCGCCTACCTCATGCCCAATGATGGCACGCGCCCCGAGCCCGTCGTGGTCTCGCGCACCGGCGCCAGCGTCACTGACGGCGCCATCGTCGGCACGCTGATGTACATGCCGCCCGAGCAAGCGCGCGGGCAGGCCATCGACGTGCGCACCGACGTCTTCGGCATCGGCGCGATCCTCTACGAGATCTTGACGCAGGTGCCGCCGTACTTCTCCGAGAACATCGGCGACCTCGTGTTGATGGCGCAGGGCGCGGGCTGGCGTCCGCCGCAAGAGATGTGCGGCGCCGACACGATGCTGCCCGCGGCGCTCGTCTCGATCTGCGAGCGGGCGATGGCCTCTGATCCTGGCCAGCGCTACCCGTCTGTCGCCGAGCTCAAGGGCGCCATCGAAGAGTTTCTCGTCGGCGGCATGATCTTTCCGACCCAGACGGTGGCCGCCGGCGACTGCGTCGTGCTCGAGGGCGACGTTGGCACCACCGCCTACGTCATCCAGCGCGGTTGGTGCCGCGTCTACAAACACCAAGACGGCGAGCAGGTCGCCTTCGCCGACCTCGGCCCTGGCGACGTCTTCGGCGAGGCCGCCGTCTTCGCCGATGCCCCGCGCTCGGCCACGATCCAGGCCCTGACCGAGGTCGTGGTGCAGGTCGTCTCGAAAGACATCTTCGAGAAAGACCTCGGCATGGCGTCGACGATGGGGGCCTTCGTGAAGGCCCTCGCCAAGCGCTTCATCTCGACCGATCAGCAGCTGCGCGTCTCGAAGAACGAAGTTCAACTCTTGCGCTCCGAGCTCGCGCGGCAGCCGCAGCCGCCGCCGCCGCAGATGTCGTCGTTGTCGGGCGTGATGCCGACGGTCCGTGTGATTGGAAACGACCTGATGCCGCTGCCTCCGTTGCCGCAGATGGATCCGGCGTCGATGCCTCCGTTGCCGCAGCTGGCGCCGGTCGAGCCTGTGGCATCGTTGCCTCCGTTGCCGTTGCCGGCGCCGGCGCCGACGACAGAGCCGACGACGGAGCCTGAGGCGTGGCCGAGCAACGCGCCGCCCATCGAGGTCCGCGTGGCGACGCCGACGAAGCGGTGGTCGACGACGCCGACGAAGATGAAGCAGCGGATGGAGGCGGAGGAGCCGCCGGTGCCGCCGAAGCAGGCGTCGCCTCCGCCGGTGCCGCTGCCGTTGCCGCCGTTGCCGACGTCGACGCCCCTGTCGCCGCTGGCGCTGTTGGAGGCGTCGATGAAGCTGCAGTCGCTGACGAACGACCCGAAAGAGGTCGGCAACCTGCTGCTCGAGGCCCTGAGCCGCGGCGCCGAGATCCTGGTGCGCGAGCGTGGGCAGGTGAAGCCGCAGGGCCCAGGGTGATGCCGTGAAGACTCTCATCGTGGTCGCTGGCGTGCTGACGATGCTTGGTTGCAGCGCGCAGATGATGAACAGCCCGACGGCGAGCTCTGGCGCCTCGCGCTTCGCCCCCGTGCGTCGTTCAACGCCCGAGATCAGCGTCATCAAGTATTCTGCCGATGGTGCGCCGTTTTTGGTTCAGCAACGAAAAGACGATGCCTATCGCCAAATGTACACCTCTTGCGGTGGGTCGTACGAGATCCTCAGAGAGGAGCTGGTCAAAGACGGCGCCCAAGCCACCGCCTTCGACACGCCCGTGCTCGGCCTCGCTGTGACGAGCGTGGTGGCCCAGCCGCTCTCGTCGTGGATGATTCAATTCAAGTGCGTTGAAGAAGACGCAGCACAGGCAGATTTTACCTACCCGATCAACGGACCAAAGCTTATCGATGGTCGGCCGTGCCCCACAAACACGAAAGTGGCAGACGTGGAAGCAGACAGCGCGAAGCTGAAGGCTGTCGCCTGCGTTGCCGACGATGGCCGCACCCTTCAGGGCCCGTACCTCAGCTACTGGCGGTCCTCGAACTACCCAGAGCGGAGCGGCAACTACCGCGATGGCCTGCCCGACGGTGACTGGGTGCACGCGGCCGAAGACGGCACGCCCCTGAAGAAGGTCCGCTGGAGCAAAGGCCAGCGGCTCTCAGAGACAAAGCTGGGCGCGCCGTCGACGTACGCCGAGTGCCGTGCAGCGGGTGGTCAATGGACGCCGCTCGCGCAAACCTGCGACCGCAACTGATCGATGGGGGTCCCAATGCGAACCGAGCGGCTCGTCGCCAAAGTCTCCCGGGCAGACAAGTCGTTGCTGCGACAGGCCGCGGCGATCGAAGGAACTTCGGTGTCGCGCTTCGCCGTGGGCGCCG
>JANNAY010001321.1:0-5241 GCA_031384945.1 Deltaproteobacteria bacterium | reverse complement strand
GGTGGGGGGGGGGGGTGCTGGCCTCCGTGCCTGCTCCGTCAGGGGGTTGCTGTGGGTGGTGCTGCCCTCCGCCGACGCGGCGCCGGCGCGGGCTGGCCCGTCCCTGCTCAGCGTCGGCGGTGCAGGTCCGTGCCTGCTCAGCGTCGGCGGGGCTTCGGCAGCGCCGCCGTCTGCGCTTGTTCGCGGCCTTTTTTGTAGCCGCGGGCGTCGACGAGGAAGTTGTCGACGCCGGTGTCGAGGCCGTGGGCGTCGGCGTAGACGCGGGCGGCGGCGCGGCGAACGTCTTTGGCGGCGTCGACGACGACGAGGGCAGCGTCTTCGTCGCCGCTGGCGGCGCGGGCGACGACGACGTCGACGGCGCCGACCCTGAAGGCCTCGTGCCACTGGCGCGATTGGTTCGGGCCGGCCGACGCCGACAGCCACTCCAGCGTCTTCGTCAGCGACGCGTAGAGGGTCTTCACGACGGCGCGGTCGGAGGCGCGGCCGCAGAAGCACAACACGTCGCTGCCTTTGTTGGGGCCGTTGTCATCGACGAAGGACCAGATGACGCCGCCGTTGTCGTCGGCGAGGGCGGCGGCGAGGACGCGGCGCCAGCGGCGCGGGCGCTGCGCGACGTCGACAGGATCGCCGCGGCCGTCGTCGATGGGGACGGCGCCGGCGCCGGCGGAGCCGATCTCGCCGAGCTCGTGGCGGTCGATGAGCTCTTGCGCGCGCCGGCGGGCGAGGGCCGCTTCGTGGATGTTCGACGACGTCGACAGCGCCAACAGCTTCTGCACACGTGCGACGAGATCGACGGTGGTGCGGGTCATCGGGCGCGGGCCTCGTCGACGGCCTGCCGCATGACCGCGGCGAGCCGCTCGCCATGCTCTTCGTCGGGCAGCGCGTCGAGCAACAGCGCGCGCGATCCGTCGCGCTTCTCGAGCCAGAGGGCGCGCCGCGGGCGTCCGTTCACTTTGACGCGGCCGTCGTCGACGACGAAGCCGCCGACGTCGTCGAGGGCGACGTCGACGCCGCCGAACCACGGCAGCGGACGGCGCCGCGCGCGCAGGCGTTTGTGGGCGACCTCGAGGTGGGTGCGGTTGAACGCGGCGTTCAAGAACGTGAGCGTGACGGCGACGCCGGCGCCACCGTGGGTGAACCAGAACAGCACGGGCGCCTGGTGCAGCACCGTCAGACACATCAGGTCCCACAGGGCCGCAAAGGCGCCGAGCACCGCGGTCATGCCCCAGTTCTTCTTGTGGCTGACGACGACGAGCCCGTTGAGCCCCCGCGAAACAACGATGTGATCGGGCAGCCGCTCCGTCGCCGACGAAGACAGCGCCGTCGTCGACGTCACCTGCTCCTGCTCCGTCATCGGCTACTCGGGCTTGTGCTGCGGGTACCGCTCTCTCGCCGCGGGGTTAAAGTCTGAATCGCGGGGCTTCTGCGGTTTCTCTTGCTGCACTTTGTTCCACAGCGCCAGCAACACCTGGTCACGGTTGTGGCCAGAGGCGGAGGACAAAAACAGCAGGGGGATCTGTTGCTTGGCCAGGTACTTTTGCAGCTTTTTCACCGCGGGAAGCGAGGCCGGGTCTTCGACGATCAGGTCGGTCTTGTTCAAGACCACGACCTCGGGGCGACCGGCCAGCTCGGCGGAGAAATTCTCGAGCTCTTTGCGCAGCACTTTGTAGCGTTCGACGAGGTCGATGGGGCCGCGGATGTAGCTGGCATTGCCGTCGTCGACGACTTTTTCACCGAACTGTGACTCGGCGACCTCGAGCGGGATCTCGATGAGGTGAAGCAAGACTCTCACGCGTTCAAGATGCTTCAAGAAGCGCACACCGAGGCCTTTGCCTTCGTGGGCGCCTTCGACGAGGCCGGGGATGTCGGCGACGACGAAGTTCAAGTGCTCGGCGTGGGGCACCTTCACGACGCCGAGCTGCGGCACCAGCGTCGTGAAGGGGTAGTCGGCGATCTTGGGGCGGGCCGCCGAGACGCGGGCGACGAAGGTGCTCTTGCCGGCGTTGGGAAAGCCCAGCAGGCCGACGTCGGCCATGAGCTTCAACGAGAGGCGCAGGTTGCGCTCTTCGCCGGCCTGGCCGGGCTTGGCCCACTCGGGGGCCTGCACCGACGGGGTGGCGAAGCGGGCGTTGCCGAAGCCGCCGTTGCCGCCCCGGCAGACGACGAGCTCTTGGCCGTGCTCGGTGATGTCGCCGATCAGCTCGCCGGTGTCGGCGTCGAAGATCTGCGTGCCGAGGGGGACCATGGCGATGATGTCTTCGCTCTGGTGTCCTGCTTGTTTCTTGCCGCGGCCGGCGTCGCCGTTTCGGGCGATCAGCTTGGGGTCGTATTTGTAGTCGAGCAGCGAGTGCACGCCGTCGTCGCCGACGAAGATGACGTCGCCGCCGTCGCCGCCGTCGCCGCCGGCGGGGCCGCCTTTGGGCACATGGGCTTCGCGGCGCCACGCGACGGCGCCGTGGCCACCGTCGCCGGCCTTGGCGTAGAGCTTCACTTCATCGATGAAGTTGGACATTTGAATTCTTCGTTTCGCGAAAAAAGAAGGACACAGAGTCGCCCCTGTGTCCCTCGTTTATTGCCTTGGGGGCAGAGTCAGATCATTCGGCGGCGGCGGCAGCGGCGACGGCGTAGATCGAGACGCGCTTCTTGGACTTGCCATCGCGTTCGAACTTCACGGTGCCGTCGATCAACGCAAAGAGCGTGTGATCGCGGCCGACGCCGACGTTCTTGCCCGGGTTCACCTTCGTGCCGCGCTGGCGGACGATGATGTTGCCGGCGCGAACGACGGTGCCGTCAGACTGCTTGACGCCGAGGTACTTCGGGTTGGAGTCGCGGCCGTTGCGGGTTGAGCCTTGGCCCTTCTTGTGCGCCATGTATCACCTGTTCTCGTCTCTCGACGAGAGGAAAAAAGTAAGGTCAATCGGCGCGCAGGGCGAAGCCCAGAGTGCCAATCAGAACGGAATCAGCCGACGATCTTGTCGATGGAGATGATCGTGTGGCGGGTGCGGTGACCCTGGTGCTTGATGTAGTCGCCCGGGCGACGCTTGAGCGGCCAGGTCTTGGCGCCCTTGACGCCCTGGGCCTCTTCGCCGCCGTTGTCGACGACGGTGGCGCTGACGCTGAAGCCGGCGACGTGGGGGGCGCCGACTTTGGTGCCGCCTTCGCCGCCGATGAGGAGGACTTTGTCGAAGGTGAGCTTGTCGCCCTTCTTCTTGCCCGCGATGAGGTCGATCGTGAGCTTCTCGCCCTCCATGACCTGGTGCTGGCTCGCGCCGGCGACGATGACTGCGTAACGACCCGCCATGACCTGCTCCTCGAAATCGCGCACCCTTCACGGGTGGGCACCAACGGATCGCGCGACTCGCGCGATCACCACAAAAGAGAGCGGACCTGACCCTCTGCGATGCGTCCTGTCAATGGCGCGTCGTGAGGGTTTGAACCGCGGAGAACCTTAGAAGCCGAGCTCTTTCTTGCGCGTCTCGGCCGTGGGCAGCGCTGCCTGCTTCTGGTTGAACATCGGCAAGCCGGGCGCCCGTTCGGCGTTGATCTTGATCCACGGCTGCATCGCGGGCTTCTTCTCGGCCTCGCGGTCTTCGACGATGGCCTTGACCGGGCACTGCGGCTCGCAGGCGCCGCAGTCGATGCAGGCGTCGGGGTCGATGTACATCATCTGCTCGTCGCCGTGGAACGCGTCGACGGGGCACACGCTCACGCAGTCGGTGAAGCGGCACTGTTGGCAGTTGTCGTGGACGATGTAGGGCATCGATGCGCTCCAGAAGGTGGACGCTGGTCGTCTACCAGTGGTTGCCCTGCCGTCAATGCGCCCTGCCCCGTCGTCGTCGTGCTGTGGCAAATGCGCCGCAGGGCTCATGGCGCGAAGAGCCTCGCGGCGCGACGAAGCGCGTTCCAGGTCGCCCGGTCTTCGGCCGTGCAGTCTGCGGGGGGAGAAGCGCTTCGGTGTTCGCCTGTGGGGATGGACCCAGCGGGGCCACCGATGACGAGGTCGCGTTCGGCGACAGACACCAACACCGTCGGCTGCTCGCCTTTTCCGTACTTCGTTGTGTAGCGATAGACGCCGAGGGCCGTGTTGCCGCGGTCAAGCGCCACCACCGAGCCGCTGCGTCGATCTTCGAGAGCGATGCGCACATCGTCGAAGTGGACGACCCAGCGAGTCGCGGCTGCCGCCGCGCGGCGTGCGACGACGACGCTCACGACAAGAGCCGAGACGATGATGGCGCCCGCCAGCACGCCCACGACGACGTCGGGCACCCTGCCCAGCAGCAGCCGAGGCAGCGTCGTCGCGAGCGTGATGCCAAGTCCCCACACGCCCATCGTCAGCAGACCCTCGTGGCTCGATGTGCGCTGCAGCTGCACTGCGCGACCACCAGGAATGGGCACGAGCGCGAGCCTGGCTGGTGCGGCCACATCGGGCACGGGCTTCTGGGGCGTCATTGGTAGGTCCTGCGTCACGTTTGCCATCAGAAAGAACTCAGGAGCTTGCCGGGTGCTCCTGCCCAGACTTTCGTCGACGTGAGCGCGTCGAGCGGCGCAGCGTACTCCGAAGGACGTCCACAGGCCCGTCCACGCAGTAGAATCGACGGCATGTTGACCTCGACGCTCTGTCCTTCGTGCCTGTCCGTCGTCGACGTGCTGTCGGGTGGCGACGCCTGCGGCCGCTGCGGCGCCAACGTCGTCGTCGATGGCGATGGCTTGCGCGTGCGCTTGAGCGAGGTCGTCAAGGGCGACCGCGGCCACGACAGCGTCGACGGCGTCGGCGCCCTCGTCGCTGGCGTCGACAAAGACGGCGGCCGCGTCGTCGTCCGGCTCGCCGGCGCCGAGCGCGCCCGCCTCGATCGCGAGGCCACGATTGTGCGCGGGCTCTTGCACCCGCAGGTCGCCAAAGTGCGGGCGACGACGTCGACGGCGACGATTTTTTCGGCGCCGCGCGGTCGCACCGTCGACGACGCCCTCGCCGGCGGACTGCGCGTCGATGGCCGGTGGCTGCGGCGGTTTCTGCGCTCGCTGTTGTCGGTGCTCGCTGACCTCGAAGAGAAGAGCCCGCCCGTGCACGTGTTGGGGCTGCACGGCGGCAACGTCTTCGTCGACGTCGACGACGCTGGCGTCACGCTGATCGATTTTTCGCGCGCCACCGACACGCGCATCGACAACGCCGTGCCCGTCGCCGCGCGGCCCGGCACGACGCCGTCGACGAATGCGAAGAAGAACGCGCGCGATGGGGGGCGC
>JANNAY010001314.1:0-2329 GCA_031384945.1 Deltaproteobacteria bacterium | reverse complement strand
TTCACAAGGCGAGCGACGACGACCGCCGCCGCCAGCTCGACCTCTTGCGTTGATCGGAGTCCGTTGTGCCTGAGACGTCGACGTCGTTTTCGTCGCAGCCGCAGCCTCCGTCGCCCCCGTCGTCGTCGTCGGAGCGGGAGCGCATTCTCGCGGAGATCGAGAAGGCGCTGCCTGCGCTCTTCGACCTGCGGATGGGGAAGAAGAAGGTGAACGCCATCGGCTTCTTCGTTTCACAGTATTGGAACGACGAGGCCGACGACGCCGTGCATGGTGAGCTGCGTCCGTCTTTTGGTGACGGAGAATTTCACCGCCTCTACGAAGACGAAGAGAACGCCGACGAAGACACCGCCGCCTTCGACGGCGAATTCAGCGCGGGCGTCCCCGGCTTCGACAGCAACGGCGAGATGATCGACGCGTTCGCTGCGTATGCGTGCGAGTCGAACCAGGACGACCGCGAGTACGTCGCCTACTGCGTGTGGCGACGTCGGGGTGATGGCTCCCTCGAGCGCACGGTGGTGGGGACGGTGCTGCGGCCGGAGTGGGAGGATGCGGCGTTGAAGCGGAAGCAGACGAAGGCGAAGGAGGCGTCGTCGTTGTCGTCGAAGCTGGCGAAGGTGCCGAAGTGGGTGGGCGTCGTCGTGCCGATCGCGATCTACCTGGTGCTGCGGCTGCTGACGCGGTGACGACGCGTACGCCCGGCGTTGGGGATGCCGGTGGCTAAGACTTCGGATGCGGAGCAATCCTCACGAGCCGGCTCGACTCGATGATCATCCGGGCGATGGGGTCGCGCGCGGCACCGCCCGGATGGAAGCCTTTGCCGATGCCGTTTTTGCCATCGCGTTTACCCTGCCCGTCGTCGAGATTGAGACCCCCGACCTGCATGGCGCGAGGGACCTCAGCGCACAGCTCTTGGTGTTGTGGCCGTCTTACCTGGGCTATGCGCTCGCGGCCGGCATCACGGGCATCTATTGGGTCCAACACCACTTCGCTGGCGCGATTTACCGGACCGTCGGCCACTGGTTCAATCTCGCGACGGTTGTCTTCCTCGCGGCCGTCGGCTTCATCGCGGTTCCCGCCCGCCTTTTCGCCGAGAGCCTGGCTGACCCCCAGCACCTGCCCACCGCCGCGCGCTCCTTGACGATGTTTCTGGCGTTGACCGGTGCCTGCTGGCTCTTCAAGTGGACCATCGGGCTCAAGACCGGCCACGTCGACGCCCGCCTCGACCCGGCCTATGTGGAGCGCCTCAATCGCCGCTATCGCCTCTCGACCGCGCTGCTCATTGCCGCCGCCCTCATTGGCATCGCCAGCTGGCAGGTTGGCCTCGGAATCGCCGGGCTGGTGATGCTCTGGTACGTGCGGGCGCCTGAGACGCCGAGCTATGTCCGGCAAGCCCCGATCGTCGAGGGCGAGGCCTGACCGCTACTCGCGACGCCGACCCTTCAATCGCCTGCGATCCGTCGCGCCCAGCGGGTCACCGCTTGCAGGGCGCCGACTTATCGATAGACCCATTTTCCCCGGTGGAGCACAGAGCGAACGATTGCTCTGTTTTTGGTTCCACCATCCTTGAAAGTTGATCAATGAACGGTCGAAGCCAACTGGCGATAGGCGTTGGCGCCGGCCTGACGATTGGCTTTCTGGCGCTGATCGTGATCGTCGGAACCACCATCTGGCTGGTGGAACGCGGCAACAGCCTGTTGGAGCAGTCCGCCGTGCAGCGCTCGATCCGCGTCGCTGCGGAGAAGCTGCGCGATCACCTGCGCACCGCGGAGTCGAGCCAGCGCGGATTTCTTCTGACCGGCAACCAGATTTACCTGGCTCCGTACGACACGGCCAAGACGGAGGCGGGGCAAGAGCTGGACGTCCTGACCCGGATGATCGGGCCGGATGCCCCCTACCGCGACATGCTGCCGACCTTGTCGGAAGCGGTTGGCGAAAAGGTCGCCGAGATGGACTCCACCATCGCGCTGAAGAGCGCCGGCCGCGACGCCGAAGCCCTGGCATTGATCCAGCGCAATCGGGGGAAGGCGCTGATGGATGAAATCAATGTCTTTCTCTATGGCGCGATATTGTTCGCCGACGAGAGTGGCACGATCAACAGTACAGAGCAGCAACGCAACACATCGCTGCTGCGCTTGATATCGGCGATCGCCGCCGTGATCATCATCTTGGTGGTGTTTGCGGTGACCTTTACGGTCTACCGAATCGGGCAGGATTTAAAGCTGGCACGCGACGAGGTGCGGGCCATCAACCTGACGCTGGAAGAACGTGTGAACACGCGCACCGCCGACCTGGCCATGGCGCGGGAGCGCGCGGAAGTCTTGCTGACCGA
>JANNAY010001303.1:0-6960 GCA_031384945.1 Deltaproteobacteria bacterium | reverse complement strand
ATCCTGAGAAGGGCAGCTGGGCCGACTTGCCGCAGGCGGCGAACATGAACAGCAGCGCCAACGTCGTCGCCTGCGTCGCCGACAGCGCCGCCAACGTCGACGTCGTCATCGCCTGCAGCTTCGTCGTGCCCAGCCACTCGTGGGTGCAGACGATGGCGAACAAGAAGCCGGCGTCGCAGACGCGGTAGGTCACGAACGCGCGCAGGGCGTTGTCGACCGGTCCGCGCCGCTCGTGAAAGAAGCCGATGAACAACGTCGACGACAGCCCGATCAATTCCCAGCCGAGAAACACCAGGTCGAGGGCGCCGCCCAACGAGATGAGCTGCGCGCCGGTCGAGAACAGGCCGAGCAACACGTAGAAGCGCAAGAAGCCGGCCTCTTTGTGCAGGTACGTGCGCGAGAAGCGGGCCACCAACACCGTCAACGCCGCCGCCAGCAGCGAGAACGCGAGGGCGGTGTCGTCGACGAGAAAGACCAGCGGCACCTCGTAGTCGTCGATGTGGATCCACGGTCCGAAGTCGACCTCGTTGCGTCCAGCGGTGACGATGCTGGCGATGGCGGTGGCGATGAGGCCCACGACGAGGCCGGCGCCGGTGACGCGCACGACGACGGCCTCTGACGGCTTCTTGCCCGTGAACAAGTAGAAGACGCCGAGCGCGACGCTGGCCACGACGGGGGCGGCGACGGCCAATCCCAACAGCAGCGGCAGCCAATCGTTGGTGTTCATGACGGCCGCCCCAGCGAGGCCGTGACGATCGCAGGAACGACGAAGCCGCGGGCGTCGCCGTGGTGGTCGGCAGAGGCTTTGACGACGTCGAGGTTGGTGTCAGCTTCGTCGCTTGCGAAGTCGACGAATTGGCCGTTTTCAAAGATGCGCAGGTGTCCATCTTGAGGGTCGACGCTCACCAGCTGCACCCAGCCGTTGACGACGAGCTCGCGCACCTCTGCTTGTCTGCCGGCCACCTGCAGCAGTCGTTCGGGCGTGGCCTCGACGATGAGCAGCAGGCGCAGCGGCTCGTGCAGCTCGACCATCTGCAGCGGCAGTCCGGTGCGCAGGTCGCTCTGGTGACCGTTCATGACGCCGAGCAGCCCGGTGACGTTGTGCGGCAGCTTGGTGCCGCAGCCGTAGCCTTCGTTGTCGATCGACGTGAAGTAGTACTCGAGGTTGATGCCGGCGCCGACCGGGCCGACGGCGGCGAGCACGCGTTCGACGAGGGCGCCGTCGTCGTCGATCGACGGGTCATACGAGATCAAGAACGCGCGCCGATCGAGGTGCAGCCCGCGGGTCAGCGTGCGCCGTCCGACCACCGCTGAGGCGTTGGTGCAGTGGCCGTACTCGGGACGCGGTTGGCCGAGGTGCGACGACCGGGTCTCGACGTGCACGAGGGCGTCGTTGGCCGACAGCCTGAGCGGCGCATGCAGAAAGCGGCGGCAGCGCTCGCGCGCGCTCTCTTTGCGCGCCACCTCAACGGCAGCTTTGACGACGTCGACTGCGCCGGCGTGGCCGCCGGGCACGTCTTCGAGGTCGTAGTAGACGACGGCGTCGCTGGCGGTGTCGTGCACGCCGCCGACGAACCAGGTGCCGTCAGGGATCGTCACGCCGCGCGCCTTCACGGCCGCGCGCACGTCGCTGCGGTTGGCCAGCGCTGCGAACAACCGCGCGTTGGCTCCGCCGCGACGACCGCCGCAGGCGCCGCAGTCGTGGGCGGATTCGTGCGGGTTGTTGAGCGACGTCGAGCCGTGGCCGAAGACGACGACGACCGGCGCGAACTGTTTCACCAGCCCGATGTTCTTCAGCAGCGCAGTCACCCGGTCTGCTGCTTCGTCGAGCGAAAACCCCATGGGCTTGTGCTTCGTCCCCGTCGTTTCTTTGTTTGGCGAAGCGGGCGCCATGAGGCGCAGCCCGCCGAGCCGCGTCGACGGCGACGGCGCCAGCGACGCAGTCAGCCGCTGCCACGCCAGCAACGACGTCTTTGGCGCGACCACGCGGCCGGCGGCGACGACGGCGGCGACGGGGCCGAAGAAGACGCTGGCGCCGAAGCCGCCGATCAAGCCGCGCGATGCGCGCGCGATGAACCGCTCGATGCCGTGCCATCCGGAGCGCCAGCGCGCGCGGGCGGCGTGCCAGTTGCGCGCCGTGAACGTCGGCGCCTCGTGCACCTCGTGTCCGGGCACGACGACGACGGGGCAGTAGGCGGCGGCCTCGTGGTCGTCGACGCCCTTGTAGTCGATGGCCATGCCGAAGAAGCCGGCGGCGCCGAAGGTGTCGATGTCGACGCCTCCTTCTTCGAGGGCGCGGCGGAAGCTCTCTTCGCGCTCATCGATGCAACAAATCACCTGCGCGGCGGGCTTCTTTGCCTCACTCGTCGCAATCGTCGTCGTCGTTGCCGCCGTCGTCGTCGCTGCCGTCGTCGTCGTTGCCGTCGTCGTCGTTGCCGTCGTCGTTGCCGTCGTCGTTGCCGTTGCCGTTGCCTTGTGCTTGCGCAGCGCCTCGATGCCGCCGAGCACGCGACGCCGGTAGCCGCGCTCCCACGCCCGCCACAGGGTTCGCTCTCTGGCCGTCGCGTCGAACGCCCGCGCTTCGTCGAGCACGCGCTTCGCCTCGTCGACGTCGACGCCGCTCAAGTCGCTGCGCGCCGCGATGGCCAAGCCGCGCAACAGCCACGCCGCTGACGACACGCCGGCCTGCGGAGCCTGAGCCTGAGCCT
Organism: Deltaproteobacteria bacterium; assembly: GCA_031384945.1. Lineage (GTDB taxonomy): Bacteria > Myxococcota > UBA727 > UBA727 > VGSZ01 > VGSZ01. The sequence goes on along the minus strand of JANNAY010001303.1, from coordinate 4,252 downwards.
GAGGCGGCTGCGCTATGCCCTGCGCGCGCCGGGACAACAACAAAGCGACAGCCAAAAACTCTAACAACGTCGTCGGAGCCGGCGCCTCTTCAGGGTGCCGCTCAAAGCGAGAGAACATCCCAGCGACGCCGCGCAGCCGAAGAGCAGTCGAGATCAACAACCTGCGTTGTGCATCGTCGTCAAGGCCTGCGCAGACGTCGTCGATGACAGCGCGGGCGCCTCTGCCTTCGTCGACGACGACAGCGGCGTCTTTGTCGAGACCGGCCGCGCCGCGGGGCGCCGACCGCCGCCACACCGCGCACGCCGCGTGCAGAAAGCCCTTCTCGCGCAAGGGCAACGTCGAGGCGCCTTGTCCCCGATCGAGAAAGGCGAGGGTGAGGCGCAAGAGCTCGGCCTCGTTGCCGCCACCGCCACCGCCAGCGTCATCGGCGGAGAGCGCGCGGGCCGGCACCGTGACCTGCTTCGCGAGCGCGAGGGCGCGGGCGTAGACGGCGTCGCCGCGGCCGGCGAATTCGGCGCCAGCGTCGTCGTCGACGTCGAGGTCGGCGGCGAGCAGCGCGCGCCGCAGTTGACGCCGCGTCAACCCGAGCCCGACGACGTCGTCGGCGAATTCGGCGAGCGCAGCGTCGACGTCTTTGTCGTCGAAGCCGCCCTGCTGCCAGGCGACGCGCGACACGCGGGCGTCAGGAAACGCGCGCGTGCCCAACACGGCAGCAGCCTCGACGACGGCCTGCTCGAACGGCAGGTGTTGAAACGCATGCAGCGTGTTGTGGTGCACGAACACACCAATCGGACCTTGATCAGGAAGGATGCCGTGCAACGTGCGCAGCGCGGCCGCGACGACGTCGTCGCCAGCGGCGAGATCGTTGCCGTGCATCAGTGACCTCCCGTGACGGTCGACGGCAACGCGAAGCCCGAGACGCTGACGCGCACGCTGCGCGTCTTGGCGTCGTGGATGAACTGCGCGATGGCTTCGCGAACGTCGAGGTCGACGAATTCGTTGTCGGCTTCGACGACGACAGCGCCGCCGTCTTTGACCGCTTCGAGCTCACGCAAGAGCTGCGGCTTGGTCAAGAAAGTGGCGTCTCGGCGAAAGCGCAGCCGCAGCGTGCCGTCGTCGTCGACGGACTTCTCGATGGCGCCCTTGTTGTTCTGCACGAGCGCGAACACCAGCGAGAGAACGACGCCGATGATCACGCCCTTCAAGAGGTCGAGCGCGAGCACCGCCGCGATGGTCGCGAGAAATGGGATGAGCTGCTCGCGGCCAAGCTTTGCCTGCTGCACGAAGAGCGACGGCTTCGCGAGGTTCAAGCCAACGACGATCAAGACCGCGGCGAGGCCCGCGAGGGGAATCCGGTTCAGCAGCGGCGCGGCGAGGATGACAGCACCCAGCAGCAGCAGTCCGTGAAAGAACGCCGACAAGCGGTCACGGCCGCCGGCAGCGACGTTGGCGCCGCTGCGCACGATGACGGCAGTCAGGGGCAAGCCGCCGAGCAGTCCGCTGATGGTGTTGGCGGCGCCCTGGGCGAGCAGCTCGCGATCGGGCGGCGAACGACGTTGCAGCGGATCGAGGCGATCGACGGCCTGCACCGACAACAGCGTCTCGATGCTGGCGACGACGGCGATGGTGGCGCCGGCGATCCAGACTTCAGTGCGCAAGAAATCGGCGGGCGCCGGGTGCGTGAGGGCGCCCCACAATCCAGCGACGCCACCTTGCGGCACGACGACAAAGTCATCGGGCGCCAGCGCCAACGCCGTGCCGTCGAGCAAAGAGGCGGTGACGGTGCAGAAGACGACGACGACGAGGGCGGCCGGCAAGAACGTCAGCTTCTTCAAGGGCGTCTTCGGCCAGATCAACAAGATCGCCACCGACACCACCGCCAGCAGCGTCGCGCCGGGGTGCCACTGCTCGTGCACGACGCGAAAACCGCCGTCGGCGCCGACGGCCACCGGCAGCTGCTTCAAGACGATCGTGATGCCGATCGCCGCGAGCATCCCCTTGATGGCGGCCGACGGCACCAGCGCCGAGAAGCGTCCGGCGCGCAGCACGCCCAGCGCCATCTGCAAGATGCCGGCGATCACGACGGCGGCGACAAACGCCTGCACGCTGCCGAGCCGCGCGACCTCGACGAGCACGATGCTGGTGAGGCCGGCGGCGGGTCCGCTCACCGACAGAGGCGACCGGCTGATCAACGGCACGACCAAGCCGCCGACGATGCCGGCGATCAGGCCGGCGACGGGCGGCACGCCGCAGGCGACGGCGATGCCCAGACACAAGGGCAGCGCGACGAGAAAGACGACGGCGCCAGCGACCAAATCTTGCCGCGGGTAGCCAAAGAGACCCGCCGGCGCGGGCAAGGCGTTGGGCTTCATCGCGCACCTGCCGACGACGAGAGATCGCGCGACGAAGCCGACACGCACCAAGGCGTGACCATGCAAATGGAGACAGAAGACACAGAGGCTCCGAGCCCGTCGACGACGCAGGAGGCGCCGACGGCAACGACGACACAAAGAAAGAGGCGACGTGGGCGGCACCACACCTGCTCCTCACCGCCGCGACGTCACGTCACGCACGGCGACCGACCGCGCCTGCTCAGCAGCAGTGGCGCGGGCGATCAACAAGGAGCACGCGGAGGTGCCTCAGGCTTCTGGGTCTGGGTCGTCGTTGTCGGCGTAGAGGACGCAGCGCGAGACGCGGCGGCTCGGACGACGGCGCCGCTGCCGGGCAGGCAGGCGGCGCACCGGGCGCAGACGGAGACGGCGGTGGCGGCGCGTAAAGCGCTCAGACGGCGCCGGCGGAGGCGGCTGCACCATGTCGCGGTGCATGAGCCAGTCGCGGGCTTCGACGGCGGAGGCGGCTTCTTCGTGTTCGCGCTCGGCCAGCGGCGACGTCATGGTGACGCCGGGCGGACCCAGCAGCACCATCGCCATCACAGCCAGACGAAGAAACATCGACACGACCTCTATTGATGCAGTCCAGAGACGACGGTTGCAAGGACTTCGCGCACAGCGTCGAAAAAGGAGACAGCGGCGGCACGTCGACAAGGGCGGGGCGCCCGGTGCCAGGTCGAATTTCGGGCCGCGTCGACTTGCGGGCCGTGGCGTCGTCGGGCGAGGGTTCGCGCCATGTTTTCCCGCCGCCTGCTCACCGCACCGCTCCTGATCGCGCTCTTCGGCGCCACGGCAGGTCTGGCGCAAACCAGCCCGCCGCCCGCTTCGTTCCCCAAGAGCCTCGAAGAAGCAGCGAAGCAGTTCGATCCGACGAAGCCCGCGACGCCGCCGCCGCCTGCGCCTGCGACGACGCCGCCCGCGACGCCGGCGCCAGCTGGAGTTGCCGGTGAGCCCGCCGAGGTTGACGGCTGGACGCTGGTCGAAGCGAAGGGCGAGCGGCACGCCAAAGACGGCAGCGAGACGAAAGACGCCTGCGGCTACGAGCGCGAGGTCGTCGTCTCACGCACCAAGGGCGGCAAGGCGCAGATGACGCCGACGACGTTGGTGATGCCGTGCGACCGGGGCCCCGACGGACTGCCGACGCCGGGCAAGCCGACGCTGAAGCTGCCCGCGCCGTACGCGATGCCGGTCATGGCCATGCTGGGCGTCGACGTCGAGCTCGGCGTCACCGGCGACGTCGCCAACAACGACGTGGCCAACCTGATCGTCGCGCACAAGAAAGAGCTCGAGGCCTGTCACACCGCAGGCAAGGGCGGCGTCGTCGTCGTCCGCGTCGTCATCGGCGCCGGCGGCAAGGTCAGCGAAGCGGGCGGGCAGAGCGGTTCGCTCAAGGGCTCGCTGACCGACACCTGCGCCACGACGGCGATGAAGACGTGGACCTGGCCCGCCCCCGGCGACGGCCACCCCGCCGTCGCCAGCGTCGGCCTCACGTACGCCGACAGGGGCGCCGACAGGGGCGCCGACAAGGGCGCCGACAAAGCCGCCGGCCCCGTCGTCGCCGCAGGCCCCGTCGCGCCGGTGTGCAAGGCCGGCGAACAGCCGAAGAAGCCCGAAGCGCTCGCCAAAGATGAGCTCGCCTGCGTGCCGGCGAAGAAAGTGGTGGCCCGCGCCTGCGCCCCCGACGAGACGCCGAAGAAGGCCGAAGATCTCAAGGTCGGCGAGCTCGCTTGCAAGGTCGAACAGAGCGAGCGCGGCGTGCCGTTCTTGAAGGGCGAGCTCACCCACCTTGGCGACGTGCAGCTGGTGAATTCGCGCACGAGCTTCGGCGTCGGCCTCGGCTTGAACGTCATCGACAACGTCT
>JANNAY010001301.1:0-4983 GCA_031384945.1 Deltaproteobacteria bacterium | reverse complement strand
CTCGCTCGAGTTCTTGATGGGCCGCACCCTCGGCAACGCCATGACCAACCTCGGCATCGTTGGCGCCACCGGCGAGGCGATGAAAGAGCTGGGCTACTCGCTCGAAGACCTGCGCGACGCCGAGTGGGACGCCGGCCTCGGCAACGGCGGCCTCGGCCGCCTCGCCGCCTGCTTTCTCGACTCGTTGGCGACGTTGCAGCTGCCCGCCTACGGCTACGGCATCCGCTACGAGTACGGAATTTTTCACCAGCGCATCGTCGGCGGCAACCAGGTCGAGGTGCCCGACACGTGGCTCGAGTACGGCAACCCGTGGGAGATCCCGCGGCCCACCGACCTCTTCACCATCAAGTTCGGCGGCCGCGTGCACATGGCCGAGCAGGCCAACGGCTCACTCAAGGTGCTGTGGCTCGACACCGACGACGTGCTCGCCATGCCCTACGACACGCCGATCCCCGGCTACCAGAACGGCACGGTCAACACGCTGCGCCTGTGGGCGGCCAAGGCGTCGCGCGACTTCGACTTCAAGAACTTCAACGCCGGCGACTACCGCGGCGCCGTCGAAAACAAGATGCGGTCTGAGAACATCTCAAAAGTTCTCTACCCGAACGACAACAATCCAGAAGGCAAAGAGCTTCGCCTCAAACAAGAGTACTTCTTTGTTTCGGCGACGCTGCAAGATGTTGTCAGACGCTACAAGAAGCATGTGCGCCTGCACGACCTCGGCAGCGAGCGCTCGGTGGCCACCAAGCTGAAGTTCGATGACAACATGGTCCCCGTCGGGGCAGCGCTGTTCGAGCGCTTCGCCGATCGCAACGCGCTGCAGCTGAACGACACGCACCCCGCGTTGGCGGTGCCCGAGCTGATGCGCATTTTGATGGACCTTGAAGGCCTCGACTGGGAGGCCGCCTGGGAAATTACAGTCGCGACCTGTGGCTACACCAATCACACAGTGATGCCCGAAGCGCTTGAGCGTTGGACCGTCTCGCTGATGGGCCGCGTGCTGCCGCGCCACCTGCAAATCATCTACGAGATCAACGCCCGCTTTCTCGCCTACGTGCGCGAGAAGATGGGCCCTGACGACGCCCGCGACCGCCGCATGTCGATCATCGAAGAGGCGCAAAACGGTGGTGAGCAGAAGGTGCGCATGGCGAACCTCGCCATCGTCGGCAGCCACAGCGTCAACGGCGTCGCCGCCCTGCACACCGAGATCTTGAAGGCCGACGTCTTCGACGACTTCGTCAAGCTCTGGCCCGATCGCTTCAACAACAAGACCAACGGCATCACGCAGCGCCGTTGGCTCTTGAAGGCCAACCCCAAGCTGGCGACGTTGATCACCGACCGCATCGGCGACGAGTGGATCACCGACCTCTACCAGCTGAAGAAGCTCATCCCGCTGGCCTCTGACCGCGGGCTGCAAGAGCAGTGGCGCGCCGTGAAGAAGGCCAACAAAGAGCGGCTCGCCCACGAAATTCAGGCGCAGTACAAGAAGCGCGGCCAGTCGCTGATCGTGAATCCTGATTCGATGTTTGATTGTCAGGTCAAGCGTCTTCACGAGTACAAGAGACAGCTGCTGAACGCGCTGCACGCCATCACGTTGTTCAACCGCATCAAAGACAACCCGACGGGCACCTTCACGCCGCGCACGATCTTGTTCGCCGGCAAGGCTGCCCCCGGCTACCACCAGGCCAAGCTGATCATCCGCCTGATCAACTCCATCGGTGATGTGGTGAACAACGACAGCGACGTCGGCGACCGCCTCAAGGTCGTCTTCCTCGCCGACTACCGCGTCTCGCTGGCCGAGAAGATCTTCCCCGCCTCTGACCTGTCAGAGCAGATCTCGACGGCGGGCACCGAGGCCTCGGGCACCGGCAACATGAAGTTTGCCCTCAATGGTGCGCTGACCATTGGTACGATGGATGGTGCCAACGTCGAGATCCGCGAAGAAGTGGGCGACGACAACATCTTCATCTTTGGATTGTTGACGCCCGAGGTGAAAGACCTGCGTCCGCACTACAACCCGCGCCAGTACCCGGCGCAGAACCCCGAGCTCGCCCGCGTCCTCGACATGATCGGCAACGGCTCGTTCTCGCCCGGCGAGCGCGACCTGTTCCGCCCCATCGTCGACTCGCTGCTGCACCACGACGAGTACATGCTGATGGCCGACTACACCGACTACGTCGCGTGCCAGGAGAAGGTGTCGGCCGCGTACAAAGACGTGACGACGTGGACGAAGAAGTCGATCTTGAACGTCGCCCAGATGGGCAAGTTCAGCACCGACCGCACCATCGCCCAGTACGCGCAAGAGATTTGGGGCGTGAAGCCCGTCCGCCGCTGAGCCTGCTTCGTCGACGACAATCTCCGGTGGGCGCCCGTCGCTCACCGGAGATTTTCGTTTCAGGAGCGGCGCTTGCGGACGTCGACGACGACCGCTGCGGCGCAGGCGGCGACGACGAGGGCGAGGCCGCCGGCTTCGCGGGCTTCTTCTTCTTCGGCGTCGCCGGTCTTCATCGTGAAGTTCATCGGCTCTTTGTCGCTCTCGAGAAACGAGACGACGGAGTGGACCTGCGTCAGCGCCCAGAGCAGGGCGATGGCGCCGGTGACGCCGGCGAATTCGGCGACGCGGATGTTGGCGGCGACGCCAGCGCAGACGAGACCGGCCGCTGTGTAGATGGCGATCCACGGGACGGGGTCGGGGTCGTTGAACTGCACGACGACGCACAGCGCGAACAGCGGCACCAACAGCGCGAAGACGGTGCGGGTGATCAAACGGGTGGGCAGGCGGGCGGGCATGCCACCAGCCTAACGAGTGGCCCAGGTGACGACGTGGACGACGACGCCTTTGTCGACGTCTTCGGCGACGACAGAGGCGGTGCCGTGGTGGCCGCCGAGGGCGAGCACGCCTTCGTAGACGCCGCGCATGGTGATGCCGGCGATGCCCGACAACAGGAGCTCGCGCGGGTATCCGGTGAGCGTCATGCGGGCGCTGACGTCGTCGATGCGCTCGTAGAGCATGGCGCCGCCGAACTGGACGAGCGAGCCGCGGGCGCGCGGCAGGTTCTTGAACATCGTGTGCGGCGAGAGGCCGAGCACGCGGATGATGCCCTGCGTGAAGCTCTTCAACAGCGGGATGCGCGACAGCTGCACCGTGTAGTCGCGCCACCAGGCGATGTAGCGGTCGTCGCCGAGCTCGGCGCGCATGATGCGAAAGAGCTCGATGAGGGGGCGTCCCTCGACGTTCTCGACGGGGGTCGCGCGCTTCACGTGCGCGATGAAGTCACCATCGGCCCGCGCGAGGATCGCGCGCACGCGCTCGGGAGGCAGCACGCGATCGAGCTCTTCCAAAATGTTCTGCGCGTAGCGCGCCTTGTACGAGAGCCCGACGACTTCTCCCATCTGTCGAGGGTACGACGAGTGCCTCCCGCAGCCGCGCTTCTGACCATGCGTGCGGCACAGCGGACAGTCGGACTAGCCTCGACGCATGTTGTCCATCGTCGTCGCCGCGTGTGTTGCCGCCGCAGTCCCTGACGTGATCGTGCTGTCGGGGCACTTGTCGCGCGACGGCGCCAACGTCGACGACACCGTCGCCGCCGAATTCTCCATCTTCGACGCCGCCGACGACGGCACCGCCATCGCCAGCGTCACCATCGCCCCCCTCGAGGTCATCGACGGCGTCTTCGTCGCCGAATTGGCCGGCGTCATCGACCGCGTCGCCGCCATCGACGAAGTCTTCATCGAGGTCACCGTCGACGGTGAAACCCTACAACCCAGGTTGCGCATCGGCACAGTGCCCTTCGCCGCCAAGGCCGGCGCCGTCGACTTCGCCGACGTCGTGGGCGTGCCCGCCGACCTGCTCGACGGCGACGACGCCACCGTCAACGGCAGCTCGCTCGTCATCAGCGCGCCCTTCGCGTTGAACGGACAGGCGCTGGCCATCCAGAACAACTCCCTCTCGGGCGACCTGCTCACCGACGGCGCCGTGCGCAACGAGAAGATCCTCAACGGTGCGGTCACCAACACCAAGATCGCCGGCGACGCCGTGCGCGCTGAGCACATCCAGGCCAACGCCGTCACCGCCGACGAGATCGCCGGCAGCGCCGTCGGCAACGACGAGCTGCAGAACGGCTCGGTCTCTTCGAACAAGCTGCAGGGCGGCGCCGTCAACCGCGCGGCCTTGCAGGGTGGCGTCGTCAGCAGCTTCGAGGTCGAAGACAACTCGCTCACCGTCAACGACATCGGCAACGACGCCATCGGCCCCGCTGAGCTGCAGAACGGCGCCGTCTCTGACCAAAAGATCCAGCTCAATGCGGTGCGCCGCGGCCAGCTGCAGGGCAACGAGGTTGACGTCTTTGTCGTCGACAACCTCTCGTGCGAAGGCTTCGGCAACTTCACCCGCGGCGGGCAGTGCCGCACGCGGGTGTGCGGCATCAACGGCGGCAACCTCCAGTTTCTCGACTGCGGTGGTGGGTGCAACCAGAGCCAGCCCGCGGCGTGCAACGTCAGCGCGCGCGTCGGCTTGATCCTCGACGGGAACATGCAGTGAGGCGCGGGCTTCTTCTTCTTCCGTTCTTCGTCGCTGGCTGCGTCGTGAACGCTCCTGCTGATGTGTCTTGTGAGGACGACGCCGACTGCGCGGGCGGCCTCGTGTGCGTCGAGCGCGCCTGCGTTGTCGTCGTCGTTGTTGGCGGCGAGGGCGAAGGAGAAGAAGGCGAGGGCGAAGAAGGAGAAGGCGAAGAAGGCGAAGGCGAAGAAGGCGAAGGCGAAGGAGAAGTTGTCGACGTCGGAACGAAGTTGACGCAGCTGCAGGCGGCGCCGGCGGTGACGATGGCGAATGCGACGACGACGTTGACGCTGACGCAGGTGACGGCGGCGCCGACGACGCTGACGAGCCCGTCGTTCACGATGGTCGTCGACGGCGTCGACCTCGGCGAGTAACTCCGCGGCTCAGTCGAGGGCTCGCAGGTATGACTGGTGTCCACCGACGAG
>JANNAY010001250.1:0-14937 GCA_031384945.1 Deltaproteobacteria bacterium | reverse complement strand
CAGCGCTGAGCTTGTCGGCCATGGCTCTCTTCGTCGCCGAGCAGCCGCGGACTTCGCCGTGGACGTGGCCGACGACGACGTCGCCGTCTCTGGCGTCGCCGTCGACGACGAAGACGCCGTCTTTGCATTCGGCGCGGCCGCTGACGTCAAAGGCGACGCCGGCGCGGGCGACGAAGAGGACGTCGCCGTTGTCGTCGAAGCGGGTGTTCAAGCGGTGGCGAAACGTCGGCGCGACGAAGCCGACGAAGGTGACGGCGGCGACGTCCTGTTCGATGACGTTGCCGGCGCCAGGGATGGGGTCGGCGCCAACGACGACGGAGGATGCGAAGACGAAGGCAGCGACGATCACGGCGCGTTCTCCACCGGCTTCTCCACCGACGGCGTCTTCGTTGACGGCTTCTTCGTCGACAGCGCAGCCGCCTTTTCTTTCTTCTGCTCGGCGAGGCGGGCTTCGTAGGCGGCTTTGACGGCGGCGACGTCGACGCTGTCGAGGCGGCTCACGCCCTTCTCGCCATCTTCAGGGGCCCACAAGAGCATCTGCCGCGCGTCCCAAACGAGAGAGCTGTCGACAAAGGCGTGCAGGCTCGGGCCGGTCTGCACGTTGTAGTGGTAGGAATTACCGTCTTTTGCCCAGGCAAGAGACCGCCAGCCATGTGTACGCATGACCACCGTCTTGTCGTCGACCGGCAGCGCTTTGTAGTTCGCGCGCACCTGCTTTTTGTACATGAAGTACTGCTCGGCGTTCGACAGGTAGAGCGTGCGCACCTTGAGGCCGGCGGTGGTGGCGGCGGCGCCGATGGCCGTCAGCGTCTTGTTGGCCGTCAGGTCGCCGCGCACGGCAAAGGCGCGGCCGCCGACGACGAGGTCGTGGCATGTCTTGTACTGCGCGTCGTCCGTGAGAAACCACGGCAGGCCCCGGGCCGCCAGCTGCGTCTCGAGCTTGGCGAAGCGGCGCTCGATCGACCAGCGGGCGACGTCGAGGGCGGCGAGGGCGCCCTTTTCGTCGACGCCGTCGTAGGCGGCCTTGACCCCGTCGCGCAGGCCCTTGCGGGTTTTGTCGAGCCAGAGGGCCTTGAATTCTTCTTTGGTGGTCGCCAGCTGAAAGGCGACGAAATACACGCGCTGAAGGTCGACGATCGACTGATCGAAGTCCATCATGACGGCAATTTCAGGCTTTGACCAACCCACCAACAGCCAGTTCTGCTCGGCGCCCACGCCGACGTGGACGCCGCCGCGGTCTTTGGCGTCGTCGGCGAAGATGTCCATGCGGTCTTCGTTGCCGATCCAGTAGTGCGCGCCGCGGGTGATCTCGGCGGGCGGCGGATCGGCGGGCAGCTTCTGAAAGCCCGACAGATCGGGACCGTCGGCAGCGACAACGACGACGACGAGGGCGAGGGCGGCGGAGGCGATCACAGGGCGGACCGTGCCACGGCGCTCGCCCAGGTCGCCAACTTCCGCGCGCGCAATTCTTTGGGCATCGACGGCGTGAAGGTGCGGTCTTCTTTCCACACCTGCTTGACCGCGTCTTTGCTGGCGAAGACCTGTGTGGCGAGCCCGGCCAGCGCCGCGGCGCCGAGGGCGGTGGTCTCGACGTTCTGCGGACGCACGCAGGCGACGTCGAGAAAGTCGCTCTGCATCTGCATCAGCAGATCGTTCGACGACGCGCCGCCGTCGACCTTCAACACCTTGAGCGTGCCAGCGTCTTTGCTCATCGCGGCCAGCACCTCGACGTTCTGCAAGGCGATGCCCTCGAGCACGGCGCGGGCGATGTGGCCTTTGTGCGAGTCGCGCGAGAGGCCGCAGAGCAAGCCGCGGGCGTCAGGCTTCCAATGCGGCGCGCCGAGGCCGGCGAGGGCGGGGACGAAGCAGACGTCGCCGCTGTCGTCGACGCTGCGGGCGAGGGCTTCGATCTCGCTCGCCTTGGTGATCATGCCGAGGCCGTCGCGCAGCCACTGCACGGCGGCGCCAGCGATGAACGCGGCGCCTTCGAGGGCGTAGCTGACGTCGTCGCCGATCTTGCTGGCGATGGTCGTCAACAGTCCTTGCGACGACGGCACGATGCGGTTGCCCGTGTGCATCAACAAGAACGCGCCCGTGCCGTAGGTGCACTTGGCCTCGCCCGCCGCGAAGCAGGCTTGACCAAACAACGCCGACTGCTGGTCGCCGGCGATGCCCGCGATCGGGATGTTGTCGGGCAGAAACGTGAGCCCCCTGGTTTTTGCATACACCTCGCTCGACGAGCGCACCTCAGGAAGTGCTCTTTTCGGCACGTCGAACATCGCGAGCAATTCGTCGTTCCACGACACACTCTTCAGGTCGAGCAAGAGCGTGCGCGAGGCGTTGGTCGCATCGGTCACGTGCGCGGCACCGCCCGAGAGCTTGTGCACCAGCCAGCTGTCGATGGTGCCAAACAGCGCCTCACCCGCCGCGGCTTTGGCGCGCGCACCGGGCACGTTCTCGAGCAGCCACTGCATCTTGGTGCCCGAGAAGTACGGGTCGAGCACGAGACCGGTCTTCTCGCGCACGCCCGCCTCGAGGCCCTGCGCTTTGAGCTCGGCGCAGCGCTGCGAGGTGCGACGGTCTTGCCAGACAATGAAGTTGTGCAGCGGCTGACTCTTGTGATCAAAGAGACAAGTGGTCTCGCGCTGGTTGGTGATGCCGATCGCCGCGATCTCGGAAGGCGCCGCAGACGCCGCCTTCAACGCCGCCGCCACCGACGCCTCGACAGACTCCCAAATCGCCGAGGCCTCGTGCTCGACGAGCCCGGGTCTGGGAAACACCTGACGAAATTCGCGGCTCGCTTTGCCGCGCACCGTCAACGTGTCGTCGACGACGAGGGCGGTGCTGCCGGTTGTGCCTTGGTCGATGGCCAGAATGAGCTTTCTCGTCATCCTCGCGTTTTACTACCGTTGCGCTGTGGAATGGCGAAAGGACTCTCGCGTCGTCGCAGGCGCCGTTGTCGCGGCCTGCGTCGTCGTGCTCGCCGTCTTCAATCCCGACGCTGACGGATGGGGGGGCGGCCTGTTTCCCCGCTGCCCGTTCTTCGCATTGACGGGTCTGCAGTGTCCTGGATGTGGCAGCACACACGCATTTTATGCGCTGGTGCACGGCGATTTTCCGGCGGCGTGGGCGTTCAACCCGTTCACCCTGGTCGTGGTCCCCCTCCTCGTGCTCAAGCTGTTCACGCCGCCGTTGCCCCGGCGCTTGCTCGTGCCTTTCACGGTGGTGCTCTTCATCGGCACGGTGGCATTTGGTGTACTGCGCAACCTGAGCTGAGTCGTGTCACTCTTGGTCGGTCGACAGCCTGGCGCTGAGGGCCACCGGAAACGAGATGCTGAGGTCGACGACAACGTTGGCGGTGCCGCCGGGGCGAACGAAGCCGTCGCCCTCGGGCGTCAAGGTCGCCGCCGTCTGTGGCCGCAGCTCGAGCCACGCATCAGCGGCCAGCAGCACGCCTTTGAAGGCGACGACGCCGCCGTCGGCGAGTGAGACGACGCCGTCTTCGTTGACGCCGACGAACGCGCCGTCGTCGTCGTCGCCGTTGCCGACGTAGAGGTCGAAGTCGGGCATGGCCACGGTGAGGGTGCTGTCGACGACGCTGACAGCGATGGCGTCGACGTCGAGGTCGTTTACGGCGTCGGCGTTGATGGCGTCGGGCAGCTCGAGCAGCATGCGGCGTGTGGGCGAGAGCTCGTCGCCCACTTGCTGTTGCACGTCGAACCAGCGGGCGATGTCGACGCGGTCGTCGAAGCGGGCGACGTCCACCGACGACGGCAGCAACAACGGCATCGCGGTCGGCACAGCGGCCGCGCCGTCGACGCGGTCGAGGGCGTCGAGCACGGCGCAGTCGTCAGATGCGACGTCGCCGCAGACGCGGGCTTCGAAGCCGACGCGGGCGGCGTCGAGGTCGACGACGGCGGCGGGCAAGCGCAGCGAGACCGGCAGCTCGACGACGCAGGCCGACAGTGGGAGGAGAGCGAACGAGGCGAGCGAGAAGATGCAGCGCATGTGCAGCCTTCACGGACGGCGACGGCGCTGACTGTAGAAACGATCCTGTGCTGTCTCGAATCAACGCACGCGTCAGAGCGAGGTGACAACGCCGTCGAGAAAGGCGTTCACCGCGTCGCCGTGGGTGGCGGTGACGAGGTGGCCGGCGCCGTCGACGAGGGCGGCATCTGCGTCGGGGGCGAGGATCCGATCGCGCGATCCGTGCAGGCGGTGCACGCGCACGCCCACGAGCGGCGCGGGACGCCAACCGGCGATGGCGCGCAGCGCAAAGGCGAAGAACTCGGGTGACGTCGACGACGCCTGGGCGCAGAAGTCGGCGCGCTCTTCTTTCGTGCGGGCGCCAAACACCGGCGCGATCAGCGGCGCCCCGACCATGAGCACGCGCGTCATCCACGGCCGCAGCAGCGACGCCAGGGGCAAGAACGGACGCAGCGGCAGGCGCACGGCGTTTGTCGACGACGCCGACCCCAACAGCACCAGCGCGTCGGGCTTCAGCAGCCGCGCCATTTCGTACGCCACCATGCCGCCGAAGCTGGCGCCGCCGAGCACGAAGGGGCGATCGACGACGACGCTGGCGGCCATTTTTTCGGCGTACGACGACAGCGAGTCCGACGAAGAAGGCGGCGCCCACGACGGCACCGACGCTGAAAACGCCAACGACGCCGACGCCGACAGCTGCGGCGCAAACAGCCGCGCATCCGCACCCACACCGGGCAAGAGCAGCACCGGGATCGCCATCGCAGGACCGTCGCACGCCACCGGTCGTCCTCGTCGCGCTGCTTCTCACCAAGACCGCAGGCGCGACGTACGCTGCGGCATGTCGCCTCTCACGACGCGCCTGACCGCGGTGGCCGGACTGCTGGCGTCCATCGGCATGGTGGCGACATGGACGCTGCTCGGCGCCCTGCGCCCCGGCTACTCGGCCGCGCACCAGTTCATCTCTGAGCTCAGCCTCGGCGATGGCGGCGGCTGGCAGGTCGCCAACTTCGTCGTCGGCGGCGTCTGCTTTGTCGTCTTCGGCGCCGGACTGAAAAATTCACGCGCTGGCAGCGCCATCGTCGTCGCCGGCGTTGGCCTCGTCGTCTGCGGCGTCTGCGACACCGATCCGTTCCCGCGCGCGATCATCCCAACCGTGCACGGGGCCGTGCACGACGCCGCCGCCGCCGTCGTCTTCGGCGCCTTTGCCCGCGCCTGCTACGTCGCAGACGGCGTCGTCGCCCGCGTCTGCTTCGTCGTCGTCATCGTCAACGTCGCCCTCGTCGCCGCCGGCTTTCCCTACGCATGGAAGCCGCTGGTGCCCGTCGCCACCGACCTCATCGGCGTCTGGCAGCGCCTCGCGGCGATCGCGTTCTCGATCTGCGCGGCGCAGCTCGCCCTGCAACAGTGGAGTTCGGCGGACGACAACATCTAGTGCACGCTGATCTCAGCGTTTTCGCGGCTTTTTCTTCGCGACAGCGGCGCCGAGGGCGTGGGCGCCAGCGAGGGCGTCGGCGAGGTCTTCTTCGTTGGCGACGGCCAGGTCGCAGCGCGTCCAGCCCATGCGGCCCCAGCCACCGCTGACCGGCGCGAACACCTTCGGGCGAGCCGTGACGAGCATCTCTTGCAGCACTTCGCTCAGCTTGAAGTTGGCATCGCTGCCATCACCGGCGAGGGTGACAAAGATGCGCTGCGGCGTGCGAAAGGCGGTGCGGTCCATGTGCGGCACCGCCGTGGTGTTCGGTAGCGCGCTGACGATCTCTGAAAAACGCTTCGCTGTGATCATGTGAAGCTCAGCGCTCTCGCTGTTCAGGTGTCAGGTAAGACATGCCAAGCGCGGCATACATCGATTCTTCGGTGGCGCCGGCGAGCATGGTCTCGCCGTCCCACAAGCCGTACTCGTTCACCTTCCATCCCTTCTTGATGGCCGCCGAGCGCAGCTCGATGCCGTGGCCCTTGCTGCCGGTGAAGTAGAGCAAGGCGGCGCCGTAGCAGCCGGCGTCGACCACACGCAGGTCGATCTGCAGGCCGTTGTCGAGGGTGACCGAGCCGCGCGTGTCGCCTTCGGCGAGCACCGACGCGACCCGTGGAAATTTCACGAAGGCCGACACCGTGGCTCGGCCGTCGGCGCAGCAGGCGAGGATGTCGAGGTCGCCGACGCTGGCCTTTTTGCGGCGGTAGCTGCCCGCGGCTTCGGCCCGCGACACCCCGGGCAACGCCAACACGCGCGCCACGAGCTCGACGGCGATGGGCGTGACCTCGGCGAGCGGAAAGCGCTTGGCCTCGACCCCCAGCGCCGACGACGTCGTCAGCAGCGCCTTCTTCAGCTTCTCTTCGAGCTTCGGCCCGAGCGCTGGGATCGCCCGCAGCAGCTCTTGATCGACGACGCGCTTGAGATCGATCACCGACTTCACGCCGAGCTCGTCGTGAAGAATGCGCGTCTTTTTCGGACCGAGCCCCGGCACGTTCAACAACGACCGCAGCGACGCTGGCCACTTCTCGCGCGCGCGCTCGAGCGCGTCGAACGACCCGGTGCGCGCGGTCTCTTTGATCTTGCCGGCGAGCACGTCACCGATGCCCTTGATGGCCGTGAGGTCGGCATCGAACGCCGGACCAGGCAGCTCGCGCACAGCCTTTGCGGCATTGCGATAGGCGCGGGTGCGAAAGGGATTGTCGCCTTCGATGTCGAGCAGGTCGGCGATCTCGTCGAGGGCAGCGGCGATGTCTTCGTTGGAGCGCACGACGACGACGCTAACGCATCAGCCAGCGTCGGCTGACGACGACTTCAGCATCATGAGCGCGAAGAAGAAGAGGCCCGATCGCTCGGGCCTCTCATGAACAACGGGTCGAAGCGAGCGCTCAGACCACCGTTTTCTTGCCTTTGCCTTTGCCTTTGCCTTTGGCGGCGTCGCGCGCGGCTTCGGCAGCTTCGGCAGCGGCGCCAGCGGCGACGATGGCGACGATGTCGGTGGCGGCGGCTTCGACGACGAGCGCGGGCGCGGCGGCGGCGGCTTCGAGCATGAGCTCGGCTTCGGTCTTCTCGGTGACCACTTCGATCTCGGGAACGATGACGACCTTGACCTGGGCGGCGACGTCGGCTTCGAGGCGGACTTCGACGGTGTAGGTGCCGATCGCGCGGATCGGGTCGGCCAACTTGATGTCTTTGTGGTGAATGTTGTGGCCGATGGCCTGGAGCGCCTTCGAGATGTCACGACCGGTGATCGAGCCGAACAGCTTGTTCTGCTCGCCAACCTTGGCGGTGATCGAGACGGTCACGTCGGACATCGTCTGCGCCTTCTTTTCAGAATCGGCGCGGAGGAGGCGACGCTTGTGCTCGATGACCTTCTTCTGGTGGTCGAACAAGGCGACACGCTTCGGTGAGGCCGGCAACGCGAGCTGGTTCGGGATCAGAAAGTTGCGGGCGTAACCCGGGCGCACGGCAACGAGCTCACCGAGCTTGCCGAGGTTCGGGACGTCGCGGGCGAGAATGATTTGGACGTTCTGGGCCATTGGTTTCTCGGTGCAGCGCAACTGCGCGGCTTCAATCAGTGACGGAAAGGAAGGAGGCCGGTGCCACGCGGCACCGGCCAGGAACGGGACGGAGTCTCACTCCATGTCGTCGCGGTCGCGACCGCCGCCGCCGCCGCCGCGGTCGTCGTCGCCGCCGCCGCCGAAGCGGTCGTCGCGGTCGAAGTAGCGGTCGTCGCCGTCGTCGTCGAAGCGGCGCTCGCGGCGCTCGTCTTTCTCTTTCACGATCGGCGGGTTCACGATGTCTTCTTCGGCGGCGAACTGGGCGGCATCAGCAGCCTTGTTCAGCACGATGGTCTGGCGAAGCATCACCGTCTCTTCGATGGCGAGCGTGCGCTCGTACTCGGCGACGATGCCGGGCTTACCGAGGTAGCGGTGGTGGACGAACATGCCCTTCTGCTGCTTCAGGCGTTCCCAAGCGAGCTTGCGGCGGCCCATGTTCGTGATCTTGAGGTGCTTGCCGCCCTCTTTCTCGACGACACCCTTCATCTTCTGGATGAAAGCAACGGCGGCCTCGTCGGCAACGTCGGGCTTCAGGATGTAAATCGTCTCGTATTCACGCAGATGGTTTTGCGAAGCGGCGGCCACAGATCACCTCACGGCGGTCAAAACAGAAGCTCCCGAACCGGGAGACGCGGCACGCATACCAGAGAACCCCATCCACACAAGCCCGATCGACGTGCACAGCGCAGACTGAAAACGCGGTTGAAGCCACCCGAAATGGTGGATAGCGCCTTTGCATGCGCCGTTTTGCCGCCGTCTCCTTCTGCGCCGTCGTCGTCGGCGGGTGCAACGACGTTGGCCGCGCCCTCCCCGAAGACCGCGTCGTCTTCCCCACGGGCGTGGCGGTCGACGCGGCCGGCGAACACCTCATCGTCGTCTCCTCCGACTTCGACTTTGCCTTCGACAGCGGCGCCGTCCTCGTCGCCGACCTCGAGCAGGCCCGTAAAAAGCTCGGCAGTCCTGACGACATCGACGTCAACCCGTGGGCGTCCCCGGTCGAGATCCCGCCCCTTGGCGATCGGCCGGTGATCACGGCCGACGGCACCGTCTTCGTCGTCACCCGCGGCGAAAACCTGCTGCACGAATTGCGGCTCGACGGCGGTGACCTCAGCTGCGGCGACGGCGGCGAATCCTGCGTCTTGCCGCCGCACGTGCTTCAGCTCGGCGCCAACGATCCCGATCGCGTCTTGTTGTTCGGGGCCGACGAAAGCGGCCCGCCCACCGCCAAGCGCGGCCTGATCACCCACCTCTCGTCGCCGCAGGCCGAGATCTTCAACTTTGACCCCGCCGAGGACGGCGCCGGCCGCCTCAGCGTCGAGAGCGACGTCGTCTTCTTCGGCGAAGACGTCGTCGGCGTGAAGAGCGCCGTCGTGCGCAGCACACCCGATGAGCAGCAGGTCTTTCTCACGCTGCAGAAGACCTTCGACGGCACGGCCATCACCTCGTTCACCGAGCTCGGCGTCTTCAGCGTCCCTGGCGCCGGCCGCGGCGACACGGTCGAGGTCGAGAGCATCAACCTGACCGCGCAAACCGGATCGCTGTTCGCCCGCGCCATCGTCGTCGTCGATGACGGCAGCGACGGCGTCGCCGTCATCGTCGCCTTGCGCGGCCCCGACGCCCTCGCCCGCTACGCCTACGACGACCGCACAGGCACCTTCTCGCTCACGCACTTGAGCGAGAGCTGCCTCGAGCCCACCGAGCTCGCCGTCGTCGACGCTGGCGCCGGCGGCTTCACCCGGGTGCTCGTCACCTGTCAGAGGGGCGAAGTGGTGCAAGGCCTCGATGCCCTCACCCTCGACGTGCAAGACAGCGTCCGCTTCTTCGGCGCCAACCCCTACGGCCTCGCCGTCGACCCCGTGCACAACGAGGCTTTCGTCACCTTCTTTCTCGACGACAGCGTCGGCGTCCTCGGCCTCGTCGACGACGACGGCAACCCTGCGCTCTTGCCGCGCGGACACCTCGGCAACCCCCTGCCCCCGCGCGAGGATGGCCGCGAATGAGCCGCTTCAAACCCGCCTTCGTCGTCGCTGCCGTCGCCGTCGTCGCCTCGTGCGACCAGTGCGATCAGGCCGTGCTCACCCGCGGCAACCTCGACCGCGTCGCCGACGTCGTCGTCGTCAACACTGTCGACGGCGTCTCGATCGCCATCGCTGCCAACCCTGAGCTGCAGGTGCTGCGCGTCGTCGATCTCACGGTCGGCAACTTTCTCGGCGGCCCGAACCGCTTCTCGCCGCTGTCGATCCCGACCGGTCTCGACACGCGGCAGCTCGCCCTCGCCGTCGACGTCGCCACCAGCGCCGCCGACCCCACGCGGCTCTACGCCCTCGACGGCTCCGACGACGTCGTGCAGGTCATTCAGCTGCCCAACAGCGACGGCGGCGCGCCCTTCGTGCAGATCGGCAAATTGGTGCCGGTGGCGCCCCTGCCCGTCGACCTCGCCGCCATCAAGGTCGACGACAAAGTCTTCGTCGCCGTCGCCCACGTCGATCACGTCGACATCTACGACATCGACGCCGCCACCGTCGTCGGCAGCGTCGACTTCGCTGACGTCGACGGCGTCGCCGCCCACGCCAGCGCCATCGTCGCCGACCCCCAGGGTCACGCCTTTGTCGTCGCCGACGCCGCCCTCCCCTTCGTGCACGTCGTCGACATCGTCGATGGCGCCAGCGCCCCCGTCGTCAAAGACCTCGACGTCGGCGGACCCACCAGCGCCCTCGCCGCCGGCGTCGTCGACAGCGGCGGCGGCGTTGGCCCCGTCGTCGTCGCCCTGCGCAGCGACACGCCCGCGATCATGGTTGTGCGGTTGTTGCGTCCTGGTTTCGTCGAAGACCGCTACGCCGTGCTCGGCGGCGCGGCGCTGCCCTCGCTGGGCATCGAGGCCTACGTCCCCGACGCCCGCCCCGTCGCCGACGAAGCGCCCCCCACCGTGTGCTGCCGCGGGCTCTCCAACGACGCCATCGCCGCCGGCGAAGCCACCGACGCCTTTGCCACCGTCTGGATGGCCAACGGCGACATGCTGCACGTTGCCATCGCCGCCACCCGCCTCGACGGTGTCGACCTGCCCGTGGGGCGCACGCTGGTCCGCTTGATCGACGATGACCTCGCCGGCCCCTCGGCGCCGTCGAGCGTCGATCTCAACAGCGACGAGACGCTGTGGGTGCCTGCTGAAGGTGGCGCGGCGTTCCGTCCCACCGTGCAGCTGACGTCGATCGACAACTTCGGCGCGCCGCCGTTCGTGCCGTTGATCCGCGGTGGCACCTCGCTGCTGCTGACGTGGGAAGGCGACCTGCCCCGCCTCAAGAACCTCACCGGCGCGTGGAAGGTCGGCGACAACACCTTCATCGCCAACCGCGACGTCGCCGCCCGCGGCGCCCGCGTCGGCGACGTCGCCCGCTTCACGACGCTGAACCCGAGCCAGACCTGCCCTGCCGACACCGAGCTGCGCTTGCCGATCACCGCGGTGGTCGCACAGAAGCTCACGCTCGACGTCGCCGCCGCCGACGACGCCACCGCCGACGACTGCTTCGGCGAAAACCCCGACGACGTCCGCGTCACCATCGAAGCCACAGACGCCTTTGTCGTTGAAGACGCCGGCGTCCTCGTCGCCCGCCTCGCCCCGTCAGCAGACGGCGGCGCCGAAGCCAGCGTCGCGCTGTCGGGCCTCACGCTCTCGTTCACGCCGTCGTCGGCCGGCTTGCCGCTGCGTGGCTCAAAGCTCGCGGTGCCCCTCGACGCCCACGTGTTGCCGATGGGCATGAACCTCAGCGAGGCCGTGTCGTCGGCCGGCGACGGCGGCCTCGGCGTCGCTGCCTTCATCCCCACGGCGATGACGGGCGGCACGCTCGTCATCCCCGACGCCGCCTCTGACGTCGACGGCGCCACCACGCCGGCCCGGCGCATGGTCTTTTCGAGCGGCAGCGTCGACGGCGCCACTGGACTGCCGCTCTTGTTCACCGCCGACGAAGCCGAGACCGTGCCCGGCCGCGTCGAGTCGTTCCGCTGATCCGCCAGAGCACGCCCTCGTAGAAGCAGTTCGCCAGCACGCTCGGGCGCGGCTCAGGCGGCGAGCGGCAGCTTCTCGATGGCGGCGTCGAACGAAGGAAAGATCTCGACGACGGTCTCTTTGGCCTTCGGCAGCTCACCCTGCTCGCGCCACACGGTCTTGCGCAGCGCCGTCAGCGCGACCTCGAGCTCTTTGTCGCCCGGCTCTGTCGTCGTCAGACGCTGCATCAACATGCCGGGCGCGATCAGGGCGCGGACGACGGGGTTCGTCGGGTGCTTCGCCGCCAAGCGCTGCGCCTCGTAGGCGAGGCCAGCGATGGGCAAGAGCAAGGGCAGCTTGATGACGAGGGTGAACACCGCCTGAGCCGCCTCGCTCGCGAACACCACCGGCACGAAGGGAATTACCGCTGCAAAAACCAGGAACGAGACCACCATCGTGAGCAACATCAAAGACGTGCCGCAGCGCGGATGCGCCGTCGTCTTCGGCCGCGCGTTCTCGACGTTGAGCTCTTGCCCAGCCTCCCAGACATGGATGCTCTTGTGCTCGGCGCCGTGGTACATCCACATGCGCTTGAATTCTTCGAAGCGCGAAGCAAATTTGAGATAACCGATAAACAGCGCCAGCTTGACGACGCCGTCGACGACGTGAAACCACGGGCTGGTCATCGGCAGGGCGCTTTGGCCGTCGTGTCCGAGAAACTTGCCGAGCTCAAAGGCCGTGAAGTGCGGCACGCCCTTGAAGAGCAAAAACGCGAACGCCAACGACGCCACCATCGGCAGCGCCATCCGCCACGACCCGGACTTTTTCTGGGCTTGCAGCTTCGCCTGCTCGGCCTGCGCCTGTTCGTCTTCAGGAAACGCGGTCGCCGCCGAGAACGACAGCGCCTGCATGCCGTTGAACAGACTCTCGACGAGCATGTTGGCGCCGCGAAGAATCGGGAGCTTCAACAGCGGCAGACGCTCGCTGAACGACAGCCATGCTTCTTCGCGAACCGTGATGCCACCATCGGGGGTGCGCACGGCGACGGCGAGGCTCTTGGGCGAGCGCATCATCACGCCTTCGATGACAGCCTGGCCGCCGATCATCGGCTTGGTGGCACTCGCGAGAGTGGAAGCGAAGAGCGCGCGCGATTTGCGAGAGAACATGCCCCCATCATGCGAACCAACAGACCGATCGTCGAGGGGGCAAGCGTGATTCCCAGCTCCTGGTCTTCTCAGGACACTGGGAATCACGCCGCAGAATTAAATGAAGGTCATCAGGGCGGCACGGGGGGAAGCCACCTTGATAACCTTCCATCAGCAGCTGATCGACCTGGGGGGAAGTCAAACGCAGCCAGCTGCTGATGTACTGATCTAATAGCACTGTCCATGCCATCGAAATCGCGGCGCCCCGAAGCCGCCCGTTCGGACCCGATCGCGGCGTCACAACCCTGATTTATCGGTGCTGCGCTGGATCACTTGGAAGATCAAGTAGTTGCAGCTCGGGCTCGATCGCCACACCTGTGTGGTCACCACCCCAAACAGCAAATTCCCGGCATTGCAACGCGATGGGAGGCCATCGGGTGCCACCGCCCCACGCCTCTTTTGCAGTCGGAAATTCTGAAGCTCCGTGGTGACGGCACCCCATCCGTCCAAAAGCGTCGTCAAAACAGGTGGTTGGCGAATCGTGGGCCTTTGTCGCACCTTTCCTTCCCTGCTGCCGATAAGCAGGCATGGCCCGCTCCTTCGTCTTGGTTGTGCTCGCGATGACGGTCGGCGCCTGCGCCAACGACCTCAGCAGCGGCGAGCCCGCCAGCGCCGCGCCCTCGAACCAGCCGCGCGACCTGCACGCCGCCGCCGCCCGCGACGACGCTGCTGCCAACGACGACGCTGCCAACGACGACGCTGCCAACGACGCAGACGATGTCGTCGACGACGTCCCGCCGGCGCCGGCCGGTCCGCCCCCAGCCGATGCCGGGCAGAGCTGCACCGAGTGGACCGAGTGCGGCCCCTGGTACGTCAACGACAACTCTGGCTTCGACTGCGTCAGCGGCAGCTGCGTCTGCAACGCCGACGACACCTACGACGAAGCCTGCGCCGCCCTCAACGGCGTCTGGTCCGACGCTGACTGCTTCTGCTACGTCGGCGCCGCGCCGATGCCCGACGAAGACGCCGACGAATGGGTCGCCGACGACGAAGACGACGCATACGACGACGGCAGCAACGACGACCCCCGCGCCAACCGCACCTGCTGGTGGCGGTGGAAAGAGACCTGCGAGCCCGATCGCTGGGTCGACACCGGCGGCTACGAGTATGTCTGCGACGGCAGCGGCGAATGCGACTACGAGTACGAAGAAGACGGCTACTGGGAGTCCGGCGATTGCAACGGCTACTGGATTCGCCGCTGCGACGATGGCACCGAGAAGCGCTTCGGCTGAGCCGGCCTGCCGCTGACCTGGCCCGCGATGGTCGCCGCCGCGGTGCCGACCCTGACCCAACGCGTCACGCCCCCACCTCGAGAACCGAGCGCGGATCCGACTGCGGTTGCTAGGCTGGCGTCGTGGTCCTCGTCTCCGTCCACGTGCAGAGCTTCGCCCTTGATCCCCGTGACGGACGGGCGGTGGTGCTCTTCGCCGACTCCGAAAAACGACTCTTGCCGTTGTGGGTCGAAGACGCCGACGCCGCTGCCCTCGCGACGGCGCTGCGCGGCGACCAGACGACCGCGTCGTCGACGGCGGCGCTGACGTGGGCGGCCATCCTCGCCTGTGGCGGTGGCATCGACCGCTGCGAGCTGCAGCGCGAGCAGGGCGGCGTCTTGCGCGCCGTCGTCGTCGTCAACGGCGCCTTTGGCCCCGCCGAATTGCCGGCGCGGGCGTCGGTGGCTGCGACGTTGGCGATCCTCGCGGGGGCCCCCATCGTCGTCGACGAGGCGCTGCTCGGCGCGGTGCACGCGCGGCTCGTCGAGGCCGCCGCGCGGCAACAGCAGAAAGACGACGCCGGCGTCGACGCGCCGCTCTTGCAGACCACCGGCGAGCGGTGGAACCAGCTGCTCGCGCACCTGTCGCAAAAGCTCGTCGACGAACGCCCCTCGTGACGGCGTAGAACGCAGCCGTGACCCGCAGCCATGCTGAGAAGCGCCTCGATGCGCGTGCCTCGCCGGCCTCGATCGAGCGGGGGCTCGCGCTCTTGCGCGATCGCAAGGCGCTGGCCGATTTCATCGCGCGGCTCGCCGCCGCCAACGAAGACGTCAACAACGCCGACCGCATCGCCTTTGCCCTCGGCGCCGGCGACAACGCTGCCTGGGTCGTCGTCGCCAAAGACGGATCCGCCGTCACCACGCTCGGTCCAGGCATGGCCTTCACGTGGCCTCGCGTGGCGTGGCCGGCGGTCGAGACGTATCTGACGACGCAAGAGCAGACGCTGGCGGCGCGGCGGACCCTG
>JANNAY010001248.1:0-2832 GCA_031384945.1 Deltaproteobacteria bacterium | reverse complement strand
GCACCGCGCTGGCGGTGGCTACGATTCAGTCATGTCCGAGATGCCGAGCTTGCCGGTCTCTGCTGTGTCGATGGGTGTCTCTTGGCTGCGGCAGCGAGAGCTCGACGTCAAAGACGCCGACGACGCCGTCATCGCCACCCTCGTCAAAGCCCGCCTCGACCTGCACCGCAGCCACGGCTGGCTTTTGCTTGCCTGCATCTTCGTCGCCCTCGCCAGCGTCGTCGCCGTCGGCGTCTCCGTCGACTCGCGCCTCGCCTTTGGCACCTACGCCGCTGCCGTCGCCAGCGGCACCGTCGGCCTCGGCTTCGTCGCCGAGCGGCTGTCGTTCGCGATGTTTCGTCGCAAATCGCGGGCGCACGGCCTCAGTGACGACGCCAGTGCCAAGCTCTTCGCCGCTGCTGAGGATGCCGAGCACTGGCTCGACGTGCTGAAGAGCTGCGGCCACACGCCCAGCGACCGCGAGCTGGCGTCGTTCGTTCGTCGCTGCTGAGTGTTGGCGGGCGAAGGTGGAGCGAGGGTCGTGGGTGGCCGCGGCGCAGCGAATCAGCACAGAGGAGTCCGAGGTCACAGAGGACACAGAGGATCGCGGGTACCTGCGGCTTTTTTGACCTGCGAGCGGTGATCCTGAGGGTGGGGTGCTTGGGCGCCTCGGCGACGAAGCATCAGCTACCAGCGCGCAGCGATCGCTTCTGCAACCCCAAAAACGCGATTCAATCACCAGAAGAATCCGAGCACGCAGGAGCCTTCTGTGTGCTCTGCGTGCTCGGACTTCTCTGTGCTGGTTCCCTCCGCACCGCGCGGCGAGGCCCCTCGCTGTTCGATGCCTGCTTCCGCTCAGGTCGACGAGGCGCTGGCGCCAGCTTCGTCGGCGGCTTTGCGTGCGTCGGCGAGCAGGCTGTTGACCAGCTGAGCGATGACGACGACAGCCTCGGCGATCGGGACCTTGCGCACCTGCTCTTTGGTTTCGGTGCGCAGCTTGACCTCGATGACGCCCTCTTTCAGCGACTTGCCGCCGACGGCGACGCGCACGGGATTTCCGATCAGGTCGTGGTCTTTGAATTTCACGCCGGGGCGCTCGTCGCGGTCGTCGAGCAAGACCTCGATGCCCTGGCCTTCGAGGGCGCCTTCGATCTTTTCTGCGAGGTCCATGGTCTCTTTGTCGACGCCGAGGGCGACCAGCGAGACGTGAAACGGCGCGATCGGGGCGGGCCATTTGATGCCGTCGTCGTCGTGGTTCTGCTCGATGGCGGCGGCGGCAGTGCGGGTGACGCCGATGCCGTAGCAGCCCATGACGTAGGGCTTCTCGCTCTTGTCGTCGGCCTGAAACGTCGCCTTCATGGCCGTCGAGTACCGGGTGCCGAGAAAGAAGACGTGGCCGACTTCGATGCCGCGGGCGGCGTCGTAGACGTCGCCGTTCTTGGCGCAGCGGTCGCCCTTCTGCGCCGTCGTCAGGTCAGCCCACGTCGTCACGGTGAAGTCGCGGCCTTCGGCGACTTGCACGTGGTGTTTGCCAGCGGCGTTGGCGCCGCAGACGACGCCGGCCACGCCTTCGACGCCGATGTCGACGACGAGCTTGACGGCGCCTTCGCCAGACAGGGGCAGGGCGACCGGTCCGCAGAAGCCGGGCGTCAGGTTCGCCTTCTTCGCCTCTTCGTCGCCGAGCAGGCGCACAGCAGTCGCGCCGAGGGCCTTCTTGAGCTTGATCTCGTTGATGTCGCGGTCGCCGCGGCAGACGGCGACGACGGGGGCGCCGTCGACGTTGAACAGCACGCTCTTCAAGACCCGTGAGGCCTCGACGCCGAGGTGCTTGCTGACCTCTTCGATGGTCTTCTGCGTCGGCGTGTCGACCGTCGACATCGGCTGCGTCGCCGCCTCGCGCTCGCCCGTGCGCTTTTGGATCGGCGCGAGTTCGACATTGGCTGCGTAGGTCGGCTTGCCGGCAGCGTCGACGGTGAAGACGATGGCGTCTTCGCCGCTGTCAGCGAGCACCTGGAACTCGTGCGAGCGGTTGCCGCCGATGCTGCCGGTGTCGGCTTCGACCGCGCGGAAGCGCAATCCACAGCGAGCAAAGATGCGCGAGTAGGCGCGAAACATGTTGTCGTATTCTTTGTAGGCGTCGGTCTCATCGACGTGAAACGAATACGCGTCTTTCATGACGAATTCTCGTCCACGCATCAGGCCGAAGCGGGGGCGCACCTCGTCACGAAACTTGGTCTGGATCTGATAGAGATTCAGCGGCAGCTGTTTGTAGCTCTTGACTTCATCGCGCACGAGGGCGGTGATGACTTCTTCGTGAGTCGGTCCGATGACAAAGCCGTTGCCTTTACGGTCTTTGAACCGCAGCAGCTCGGGGCCGTATTTTTCAGCGCGGCCCGACTCTTCCCACAGCTCGATGGGCTGCACGGCGGGCATCATCAGCTCTTGCGCGCCGGCGCGGTTCATCTCGTCGCGGATGATGTTGGCGACCTTGGTGAAGCTGCGCTGCGCCAGCGGCAGGTACGTGTAGATGCCCGCGCTGATCTTGCGGATGTAGCCCGCGCGCAGCATCAGCCGGTGGCTGACGACGACGGCGTCGGCGGGGGTTTCCTTGAGTGTGGGGGCGAGCAGCTTGGTGTAACGCATGCTCGCGCGCTTAGCGCAGTGCGCACGTCGGCACTAGCCGCCGAAGACGACGGCGATCGTGCCTTCTTCGCAGACGACGACGAGGTCGACGAGGTCGTCGCCGTCGGCGTCGTAGGCAGCGACGCCGCTGACCCTGCGGCCGGCGTCGCATGTCTGCAGAAAGAAGGGTTCGGCGAAGACCTCGGCGTCGCGGGCGGCGAAGACCTGGAC
>JANNAY010001216.1:0-2467 GCA_031384945.1 Deltaproteobacteria bacterium | reverse complement strand
GCCGGCGCCGCCAGTGATGACTTCGACGTCGGCTTTGACGTTGTCGTCTTCTCCGGTTTCGCCGTCGTTGGCGGCGAGGCCGTCCATGGTGACGGTGAGGTCGCCAGTGCGGGCGCTGTAGTCGACGGTGTCGCTGCCGGCGCCGCCCGCGATGGCGTCCTGGCCGTCGTCGGCGCTGCCGCTGTCGAAGGTGTCGTTGCCGGCGTCGCCGTTCATGGCGTCGTCGCCGTCGGCGCCGACGAAGGTGTCGTCACCCGCGCCGCCGTTCATGGTGTCGTTGCCGGCGTCGCCGGTGAGGGTGTCGTCGCCAGCGCCGCCGCTGAGGGTCGAGCCGCCCACGGCCGCGGTGAGGTCATCGGCGCCCGCGCCGCCGACCACGGCCTCGATGTCGTCGTCGACGTCGTCGCCTTCGCTGGCTTCGCCGTCGTCGTCGGTGCCGCTGCCGCTCGCTTCGATGACGACGACAACGGCGGTGGTGCGGTCGGCGTACGAGACGGTGTCGGTGCCGGCGCCGCCAGCGAACACGTCAGAGCCAGAGTCGACCGTGCCTTCTTTGAAGAGGTCGGTGCCGGCGTCGCCGCTGAGGGTGTCGTCGCCGAGGCCACCGGTGATGGTGTCGTCGCCGTCGCCGCCTGAGATGGTGTCGGCGCTGTCGCCGCCCGTGAGCAGGTCGTTGCCGGCGCCGCCGAAGAGCGAGACCGCCGAGCCAAACGCGAGGCCCGTGCCCGAGCCGCCCGCTGCGGTGACGATGTCGTTGCCGTCGCCGAGCGACAGCACGAAGGTGTCGGCGGCCGTGAGCTGCACGTCGCGGATGGTGTCGCCCGAGAAGTTGATGCCATCGACGCCGAGCTGCACGCGGTCGATGCCCTTGGTGCCGCGAACCTTGAGGGCGTCGGTGCCCGAGCCCAGGTTGACGACGACGCCGGCGGCAGCGGCCGAGCCTGCGCCGAAGGTGCCGTTCAAGAAGTCGAGCACGACGGTCTCGTCGCCGGGGTCGGCGGCGTCTTCGCTGATGTCGAGCTTCTTCAACAGCGCCGATGTGCCCGTACCGCACTGCACGCCGTTCACGAGCATCGCGTTGTCGACGGCGCGGCGGCCGATGACGGCGACCTCGGCGTCGGCGACGACGACGACCATGATGCCGGCGGCGCTGAAGGTGCACGTGGTGTTGAGCGGCGTCAGGGCTTGGCTCAGCTCGGGGATGCCTTCGACGTCTTCACCAGCGACAGTGTCGATCTGGGCGGTCGGCTCCTGTCCGCAAGCGACGGGCAGGAAGAAGGCGGGGATCAGCGGCAGCAGGCGTTTCATCGGGGGTCCTCTCGGGTGTGGTCACTGCTGTCAGCGGAAGATTCCGCGCGTTCTTGAGCGATCTGCCGGCAGAACGACGACGACGAAAACGAAAACGACGACGGGGGCGCCGTCGTCGTTCTCTCGAATGTGAGCGATCACTCATGTCTCTGTTGGGTGCTCAGTCGTCGCCGAGCGAACCACGCAGCTTGCCGGCGGTCTCGCGCACCAGCTGGCACACGCGGCTCTCGGTGACGTCGAGCAGCTCGCCGATCTCGCGCAGCTTCAGCTCGTCGACGTAGTAGAGCGAGAGAATCTGCTGGTTGCGCTCGGGCAGGGCTGCGATGGCCACGGTCAACCGCTCGCGCAGCTCGTGGTCGACGCAGACGGCGTCGGCGCCGCGCTGGTTGCCCTGCTGCTCGTCCATGTCGAGGTCGCGCACGAGCTCGGCGCTGTGAATGTTGCGGCGCATCTTTTCGATGCCGGCGGCGTCGGTGCCGAGCGCGTTGGCGAGCTCGTTGATGTCGGGCGCGCGGCCGAGCTTGAAGCGCAGCGTGCGGTCGGCGTCGTCGAGCGCGCGGCGGGCGCGGCGGGTGGAGCGCGGCGCGGTGTCCATCTCGCGCAGCTGGTCGATGATGGCGCCGCGGATGCGAATCTCGGCGTAGGCAGCAAAGCGATCGCAGCGCTGCTCCTGGTAGCGCGACAGGGCGTCCATCAGGCCGATGGTGCCGGCGCCGACGAGCTCGTCGACGCTGACGCTGCGGGGCAGGCGGCGCGCGATCTGGCGGGCGACCTTCCACACGAGGGGCAGGTGGTCCTCGACCTTCAGCGTGGCCTTCGCAGCCGGCGCAACAGTGCGGGTCGTTGTCATCGTCTGGGTCTGTTGTGCTTCGCTCATGCAAGAACACTTCGCAGCGTTTGTGCCAGCGCTCGCAGCGCATCCCAGCGTGCGCTCCGACATCTCGCACCGGGTCAGCATCAAGGGTCGGCGCAGGGTCGGCGGGTGGGTGCGCACCCGTCGTCGTCAACGCGCTGACGATCGCGCTTCTGGCGATGCTCCGCGCTCGACGATCTCACGCCGCCCGCCCGCCGCCGTGTCAGGCAGGATCTGAGCCTCTCGCGCGGAAACGAAAGCGCGCCGCAAGCAGCGGCGCGTTTCCCAACCCGGGTTGTGAATCCA
>JANNAY010001207.1:0-2696 GCA_031384945.1 Deltaproteobacteria bacterium | reverse complement strand
GGGCCTTTGTCTGCGGGCCGCCGCCATGACCCTCGCGCGCCGGCTGTGCGCCATCCTCGACGTCGACGAGGCCGGACGCCCGGCCCGCCCCTACACGCGCGGCGGCCTCGACGCGACCTTCGTCGAAGCCATCGCCAGCTTCATGGTGCAAGACGGCATCGATGAAGTGTGGCTGTCGGCGAAGCCTTCGACGCCATCTTCTTCGCCGTCGTCGTCATCATCGCCATCGCCGCCGCCCCTCGACGTCAAGACCCTCTTCGAGCCCCTCGCGGCCCTCGAGCGCCGCGTCTTCGCCCCCATCGTCGCCTGGGCGCCGATCGTGACGGCCGCCGACGCGCGGCTGCTGCTCTCGTTCGGCGCCGACCGCGTCGTCGTCGACGTCAACCGCGGACTGCCCGACCCCTTGAGCTTCGTCGAGCGCATCGTCGAAGCCACCGGCCCCGACCGCGTCTGCTGCGCCGTCCACGCCCGCCGCGTCATCTCCGACAAAGGCGTCGCCTTCGAATTGGTCGCCCCCGACGGCAGCGGCTCCGGCGTCAACGCCGTCTCCCTCATCGAAGGCCTCACCGCCGTCGGCGCCGCCGAGATCCTCGTCGTGCCCGCCCGCGGCCCCGATCAAGGCCGCGCGCTGCACGACGGCGAGCTCATCGAGCTCTCGTCGTCGACGCTGCACCTGCCGCTGCTGGCCCACGCCGACGACGTCGAAGCCGCCGACGTCGCCACCGCGCTGTTGATGGGCGCCGACGGCGTCGTCACGCGGCTGTTTTCCGGCGGGCGCCCCACCTTCGAAGAAGTGAAGCGCGCGCTCACCGAGTACGGGCTGCCGCTGCGAAGCTGAGCAACCCGCTGCCTGCGATCGCGGTCGCGCGAGACTCCGTGCGAGCGTGGCGCCATGGCTTCCCCTCCGCTCTCGCCACCCGCCCCCGCCGCCGGTGACGTCATCGGCCCCTATGTGCTCGAGCAGCAGCTCGGGCGTGGCGGCATGGGCGCCGTCTGGCGCGCCCGTCACAACGGCACGGGGCGCGCGGTCGCGCTCAAGCTGATCATCTCCCGCTACGCAGGGGTCGCCGACGTTGCCGACCGCTTTCGCCGCGAAGCCCGCGTGCTCGGGCGCCTGCAGCACCCCTACATCGTCGACGTCAGCGACTTCGGCGCCGACAAGGGTCAGCTCTATCTGGTGATGGAGCTGCTCGGCGGTCGCAGCCTGCGCGACGAGCTCGACGAGCGAAAGACGCTGCCCCTCGTCGCCGTGGTCGACATCGTCGACCAGGTCGCCGCCGCCCTCGAGCACGCGCACGGGCAGGGGGTGGTGCACCGCGACCTCAAGCCCGAGAACATCCAGCTCGTCCCCGCCGGCGACGGCCGCGTCGTCGTCCGCGTCGTCGACTTCGGCATCGCCCGCCTCGGCGACGAGCGCGACGAGACGACGACGCCGTTGCCGCCGACGGCACAGACCGAGCCGGGGTTGCCGCCGTCGCAGCAACACACGGGGTCGACGCCGCTGACCGCACACGGCGCCATCCTCGGAACAGCGCCGTACATGGCGCCAGAGCAGGTCTTCTCGCAGCCGGTCAGCGCCGCCACCGACGTCTACGCCCTGGCCTGTCTCACCTGGGAGTGCCTGACAGGTCACACGCCGCGCACGGGCAACCTCAACCAGATCCTCGTCGGCCACCTCGAGCGCAAGGCGCCGGCCCTCGACGACGAGCGCGTCGACGCGAATGTGCGCCTGCTGCTGCGACAGGCCCTCGACGCCGACCCCGCCCTGCGCCCCGGCGTCCGCAACTTCGCTGGTCAGCTGCGCGCCATCGCCGCCGGCGCCGAGGCCGTCTACGAAGCCGCGCTGGCGCAGCCCGTCGATCGCAAGCTTCTGCTCGTGGCGGCGCTGCTCGCCTTGCCGGTGCCTGTGGTCGGTGTCGCGCTGGCCGTCGTCTGGACGACGGTCGTGCCCGCGCTGCCGGCGCCGCTCCATTTTCTCGCCATGCTCGTCTGCCTCGTCGCGCTTCCGTCGTGGTGCATGGGCGGCGCGCTCGCCGTCATTCGCGACCGGCTGCCGTGGCGGCGGTTGTTCCGGGGACCGGTGTTGGCGCAGGCGAGCGCGCTCCCGCCGTCGCTGCGGGGTGTCTGGCGCGCGCTGGCCGGGCGCTTCGCGTTGACGGTGCTGGCCGGCGCCCTCGCGGCGGTGGCGCTCGTCCTGGTGGCGGTGATCCTGGGCTCCCTCGAGGCCCAACTCGCCGGCACCGACGGCGGCGACCTCCTGACCCTGGGTGTGCTCACGGTCGTCGGCGTGCTGCTGGTGCTCCTCGTGCTCACCAGCACGCGCCAGGTGGCAGCGGCCCGGCTGTTGCGCGCGGTGCAAGAAGGACACGCGCCGCTCGCCGTCCCGCGGCAGCGCTCCTTCGCCACGGCGAAGGTCGCGGTGGTCGTGCTGGCGGGCTGGGCGGGGCTCGCCGCCCTGCAGCGCCCGCTGGCCTTTCGCGCGCTCAAAGCCGGAGAGGCGGGAGTGGGCGTCGCGTCGTTCGCGCTCGCCAGCGGCCACCTCGGCGTCGGCGACGACTTCGACCCCGTCGACCTCTACATTCGCAGCTCGCAGCAAGACGACGCGTCCTTCGTCGAGGTGTTGATCGACAGAGCCGGGCGCGGCGACGAAACGCCGGCGCTCTGGTCGGCCGTCGCCGCAGGCAGGCCAAACGTCG
>JANNAY010001173.1:0-1926 GCA_031384945.1 Deltaproteobacteria bacterium | reverse complement strand
CCGCCCCGACGCCCCGCGGTGGGAAGAGGACAAGTACACCGACAAAGGCAAGTGGATGGACGGCTGGGAGTCGCAGCGCCGTCGTACAGCAGATGAGTTCAAGGGCGGACATGATTCTTGTGTCATCCGCCTCGGCACGCCGGGGCAGGTGCACGGCCTCGTCGTCGACACCACCTGGTTTCGCGGCAACGCACCCACGCGCGTCGCCGTCGAAGGCTGCGTCGCTGCGCACACGGCGACGCCGGCTGAGCTGAATTCGCCGTCGACGGCGTGGTTCTCGATCTTGCCCGAGACGCCGGTGCAGCCGCACACGCCGAACCTGGTGAAGCTCGCTGCGCCGTCGTCACAGGCGACGCACATTCGCTTGCACATGTTTCCCGACGGCGGTGTCGCGCGCTTGCGCGTGTTCGGCGTGGTGACGCCCGACGAGCGCACCTTCTGGCGCAGCGGCGTCGTCGACGTCGCCGCCATCGAGAACGGCGGCACCATCGCCGCCGTCAGCGACGAGTTCTTCGGACCGCCGTCGAACCTCACGCTGCCCGGCCGCGGCGTGAACATGGGCGACGGGTGGGAGACGAAGCGCCGGCGCACGCCGGGCAGCGACTGGTGCGTGATCAAGCTCGCGCGGGCCAGCGTCGTCGAGCGCGTCGTCGTCGACACCGCCTTTTTCAAGGGCAACGCGCCGCAGGCCGTGCTCGTCGAAGCCCTCAACGAAGCCGCGCCGAGCACCGAGCGGTTGCGTGACTTGAACGACGCGACGTGGCGCGTGCTCGTGGGCAAGACCGCGCTCGTGCAGCACAAGGCACACCTGCTCGAGCCCGAGCGCCCGATGACGGCGACGCACCTTCGTGTGCACATCTTTCCGCACGGCGGCGTGAACCGCATGCGCGTCTTCGGCCACGCCGTCGACAGCGACGCCGAGACGAAGGCGTTGCAGGCGTTGGCAAAGGCGCCGGCCGAGACGTGGTTGTCGTTCTGCGGCAGCACCGGTTGGGCAGGGGCGATGTCGCTGTCGTCGTCGTCGTTGTCGTCGATTCGCCAGCTGTTCAGCTGCGCCGAAGAGAAGTTCTGGCAGCTCGACGAGAAAGAGCTGCTCGAGGCGTTCGCCGCACACCCGCTGATCGGTGAGACGAAGAAGGCGGCGTCGGCGACTCTGCAGTCGGCGTCGTGGTCGTCGGCAGAGCAGGCGAACGCGCAGGCGTCGGCGTCGACGGCGCAGACGCTGGCGGCGTTGAACGCGAAATACCGTGAAAAATTCGGCTTCATCTACATTGTGTTCGCCACAGGAAAGACCGCGGACATGATGTTAGAGATCCTCGAGGCCCGGGTGGGCAACAGCCGTGCGCAAGAGATCGAGAATGCGGCGCGCGAACAGATGAAAATCACAAGGCTGCGGTTGGAGAAGTGGCTCAAGGCCGAGATCGCCAAGCACCAGAAAGCGGGAGGTTGAGATGGGAATCAGCACGCATGTCCTCGACACCAGCAAGGGACGGCCAGCCGACGGCATCGCCATCGT
Source organism: Deltaproteobacteria bacterium (assembly GCA_031384945.1). Taxonomy (GTDB): domain Bacteria; phylum Myxococcota; class UBA727; order UBA727; family VGSZ01; genus VGSZ01. The sequence continues at coordinate 410 of JANNAY010001173.1, read as the reverse complement.
TCTCGAGAAAGAGAACCCCGATGGCACCTTCACCGAGGTCGTCGCCGGCAGCACCGACGCCGACGGCCGCCTCAAGCTCGTGACCGGCGAGCCCGAGCGGGGCACCTACCGCTTGCGCTTCGCCATCGGCGAATACTTCTGGCGCCAGGGATTTCGCGTCTTCTTTCCCCTCGCAGAAGTGACATTCGTGGTTGAAAAGACCAACGAGCACTACCATGTTCCCCTGCTGCTCAGTCCGTTCGGCTACTCGACCTACCGCGGATCATAAATGCGAGAGCTTCGCGCCATCGACCTCGACGTCGACGCCTTTGCCCCCTTCGGCGACGTCGTCTCCGCCGGCTTGCGTGCTGGACAGTCGGCGAACCAAGGCACGGCGCTGCGCTTCGATCGGTGCGCGGCGGTGACGTCGA
>JANNAY010001172.1:0-4200 GCA_031384945.1 Deltaproteobacteria bacterium | reverse complement strand
CGTCGAGGGACATGAGCACGCCTGCCGTGTGGTCGCTGCGCTTCGCCTTCGACGCCGCCAAGTCCCAGAAGCGAACGCGGCGAACGCGTGACGGCGCCTCGGGGAGGATCGGGAAGAACTCCTCGCGGAACATGAGGCCCGCGGCCTCGCGGATGCGCCAGTTTCCATAGAGCAGCCGCATGCGGTCGATGCGCGGCAGGTTCATCAGCTGGACCAGGTACTCGGGGTCGGCGCTCGGATTGTCGTCAATGCGGCAGGGGACGAACGTGAAGCTCTTGCAGGCCGCGCGCACGGGGACCTTGTCGATGTCGACGCGCTTCTGCTTCGCCACGGCTCGGCGGACGTTCTCGACGACCTCAGGGTGGGCCAGCGCGAGAGCCTCGGGCGAGTCGGCCCAGAGCAGCGCCTCCGTCGTCGGGTCGCGGGCGAACCAGCGCAGGCGGCCGCTCATCTCGGGGACCGGCAGGCCCTCCGCGTCGATGTAACCCGCAGGCTCGAGGAACTCGGTCATCAGGAACGAGTCGGGGTCGGGGTTGCACGTCATGCGGCAGTAGGCGCGCACGCCAGCGTCGAGGGGCGCTCGGTTTCGCGAGAGCAGGTACCAAAACATCTTCGACGTGAAGTGCGTCGCCTCGTCGAAGGAGAGCAGCGTGTACTCGGCGCCCTGGTGATCGTGGATGTCCGCCTCGTGCTCGAGGTGGTTCATCTTCACCCAGGCGCCGCTGGGGAACGTCCACACGAGCTCGTCCTCACGAGGGCGCGCGCCGAAGTGCGGGTAGATCGACCTCGCCGTGTCCCACAGCCCCTTCGGCTTCTTCAGGTCGGCGGCGGTGCGGCGGAAGTAGACGGGCCGAAAGAGCGGCTTGTCCTTGTGGCGCAGCGCCTCGAGCAGCGAGACGTACGACTTGCCACCTGACGCGGCGCCGCCCATCAGCGCTACGTCGGCGGACGTCGCCATGAAGCGCGTTTGCGCTCCGGCGTGCGGGCCGATCTTCGTCTCAGCCGCCACCGTCGCGGCCGTTCTCAGGCAACTCGGCGATCATCCGCACCTCGCCGCTGACCTTCACATCGACCTTCTTCACGAACAGGCCCAGCGCCTTGCCGAGCAGCTCGGAGGCCTTCAGGCGTTCCTTGATCGGCGGGCTGTTCTTCCGTTTGCGGCCGTTCTTCGTCTCTTCGACGACGGCGCCCTCGACGACGCTGCTCCAGAACTCGCGCAAGGCATCGCCGTCCTTCACGAGGGGCAGATCTTTGCGCTTCTCGGCGATGAGAGCCTGGACGCTCGCGCGCTTCAGGAGACGACGGCCGGCCTCCGACAACGACGCCTTCGACTTCGCCTTCGACCCCGCGAGGCGCGCGGCTTCGCCCTGGTCGCCGGCGGCGACGCCCATGAACGCCTCGACGAACAGGCGCTCCATCTCCTCAGTCGCCTTCCCTTTCGTCATGCCGCCTCGCCGAACGCTTCGTGGAAGCGCGTGAGCATTGCTGCGGAGGCTTTCCGTGAGAGACGGAGACGTCGGTTGTAGCCGCCAGCCTTTTTGTAGGCGGCGACAGCGACGCAGCATGCGTCGCAGCGACAGCCCCACTTTTGGTAGCCGCCGACGCCGTGCTTGTCGGCCGGCATCTGGCCCGCCTGACGTCGTGCGCGAAGGCGGGCGCGCCAGCCCGCAGTGGCCGCTGAAGCCGCTGCGACGCATTCGTCACAGCGGCAACCGTCCTGGTACGCAGATTTTCCGTGTCGCCGAGGCCGACGGGTCCGTCCGTCGATCGGAGGGACGGCCGCCTGACGTCGACGGCGGTTCTCACGCGCGTAGCTGCAGATCGCCGCCTTGCAGGCGTCGCAACGACATCCCCTCCAATAGCCGCGCACGCCGTGGTCCGTCGTCATCACCGCACCACCCTTCCAAGCTCTGCCAGCGCCTTCGACCGGGCCTCAGCGAGGCCGACGACCCCCACGCCGTTGGTGAACACCTCGACGACGCGGCCGGCGATGCGCTTCACATCTGCTGCCTCCTCGAGAGCGTCGCGCGCGGCGTCTGCGATCTCGGCGGCATCGCCCTCCTCGAGGAGTGCCTTCAGCTGAGCGCAGCGATCGCAGCCGTCTGCGCCGTCGATGCACTCGATCGCGTGGAGCGCCTCGGAGCGCATGAAGGCGTCGACGACGGCGGCGTCGACGACGGCGGGCGCCGACGGGCGCGAGGTGAGAGCCTGCTCAGCGGCCTCCGCTCGACGGCGCGCGGCGTTGTAGGCGCGCTCGAAACCACCGCAGCGCGCGCGCAGCTGGCGCCAGCCCTGGTGGTCGGTGCGGCGGCCCGTCGGCACCTGCAGCGCCTCGAGCACCTGGGCATCGACGTAGCGGAAGCGCCCGCGTGTCCGACCCGAGCGGTGAACCAGGCCGGCGTCAGCGAGGGCGTCGAGGGCGCGCCGGACGGTGATGCGACTGCGGCCGGAACGCTCGGCGAGGCCTGCGACGGTGGCGCAGATGGTGCCGTCGCCGTCGAGCACCGTGCAACACGCAGCGAGCACGCGTGTCGCCGACGAAGACAGCTGCGCGATGATACCGTGAGGCCGGACAGCCCCGACGCGCGCAACGCCGACGCCGCCGCTCCGTCCTCCTCCGCCACTTCCGTTGCCCATGCGCGCTCTGCCTTTCGGCTCAAACGGTCGCGCCAACACGGCGTCACCATTCGGCTCATTCGAGCGTGCGCCGTGCAGAAGCTGGCTCTCAGCCACGGTGACGCGCCTTCGCCAGCTGGTCGCGCAGCGCTTCCCAATTCTCTCCTCGCCCGGCGGACGCGTAGACGCGCTGCAGGTCTCCGAGGTCCCACCCGCCGCGGCCGATGACGATCGTGCACGCCCAGCGCAGGCAGGCCTGCATCGAGTAGGTGGCGGAGAAGAGGACCTGCGCAGCGTGGAGGAGCTCGCGATCGGCGGAATCGCCTGAGCGGGCGACGGTGTCGCCAGCGGCGATGATCTTCTGGTCGTTGGTCATGCCCCGCTCCCAACAGGGCGAGCGCCCCAAACGGCGAAGACGACGCCGAAGCTCGGCCTGTTCGACGTCTTCGTCGGCGAGAAGAACTTCGGGCGGTGGTCGGAGAAGTGCGTCGTCAGGCGCGAGCCCGGTCGATCACGGAAGGGCTCGATGTGCTTCGCCCACCATTCTCGATCGGTGCGGTTCGCCGGCATCAGCAGGACGGCGACGTCGGCGGCGCTGTCCCACGCCTTGATGAGCCAAGGCTCGATGTCGCTGAAGGGCACGTTGGCCCAGACGCGTTCACCGGCCCAGCACTGGCGCAGGCCATCGCTTCCTCGATCCCAGAAGCGAGGGAGCAGGGCGTTCTCAGCGCTGGCGGCGGCGTCGACGGTGAACGGGCCCCAGCGGCGCTGGGCTTCCGCGAAGAGGGCGGGCGGCGTGCGGCGGTCGTCGAGGTCTTCGACGACGGCTTCGATGGCGTCGCTCAAGCTGCACCTCCGACGCTGTCGCCGTCTTGGCCTTCGAGGATGGCGTCGACGCCGCCGAGGGCGACGATGTGGTCCATGACCTCGACATCAGTGGGTCTGGGGATGCCTTTGGCGACGAGGGCGGCGCGAGCGAACTCCCTGGCCATCTGACGGCGCGTCGTTGCCAGCGAGGGCGACGACGACGGCTTCCGTTTCCCCGACATCGAGTCAGCGAGGGCGTCGAGGGCGGCGAGCGCGCGTTCTCTGTCGGCGCTGACGTCGACGTCGTCGGCGGCCGCCGCCGGTGGCGGCGCGGCGTTCACGGCGGTCGACGACGGCGGCAGCTGCGGCGCACCTCCAGAGCCCGCGGCGATTGCGATGGCCGGTGCCGGTCGCCCCGCCTCACGCCACTCGGCCATCGTCGGCATCTTGCCGCGCGTGTGGGCGCAGTAGGCGTTCCAGTGGGTGACGTCGTCGGCGGTGGCGGCCGCCGGTTGCTGCTCTTGCGGCAACGTCACGCCGCGGGCCTTCTTCTCTCCGACGATCATCTCGCTCTGCTTGAGCTTCTGGTGATCTTCGCTGAGCCGCGCGACGAGCCAGCGGATGGCGTCTTCGCCGCTGATGCCCCAGCGCTGGGCCTCGAGCGCGTTCCACAGGGGGGCGATGCGGGCGTCGACGCTCGGGCGGCCCTCTTTGTCGTCGAAGAGGGGGAACTTCTTCGTCAGGTAGTCGCCGACGGTCCCGCCCTTGGGGAGAGCG
>JANNAY010001164.1:0-1887 GCA_031384945.1 Deltaproteobacteria bacterium | reverse complement strand
AGGTCGGTGACGCCGCGGGCTGCGAGCTTGTCAGCCAGCGCCGTGCGCAGCTGCGCGCCAATGGCGGAGTCGTTGCTGCGGACGGCGACGGAGGCGCCTTTGAGGGCGTCGACGGTGACGTTGTCGCCGCGGGTGCCGCCGTTGTCTTGCGTCCACTCGCACTCGGATTTGTCGACGACACCGAAGGTCGGCAACAACACCAGCACCGTGAGCACGGCGATGACGGTGAAGAACAACCAGCCAAGAACCTTCGAGGGCTTGAGGGCCATTTAGAACGCGCTCCCGACGCCGAGGAAGAAGTTGATGGGCTGATCGAAGTCGCGCTTGGTGACCGGGATCGACCACTCGAAGCGGAAGGGCAGCACCGGGGTCTCGAGCAGGATGCCGAAACCTGTCGACATCATCATCGTGTTGAAAAGCAAGAACTCGGTGTCTCTGTCGATGTTGAAGTCTTTGATTTCGTCTTCACCAAATGAGTTGCCGACGTCGACGAAGCCGAAGCCGCGAAACGGCGTACCCGGCCAAAGCGGGAACTCGAGCTCGACGTTCTGCACGACCTTCACGACACCGCCGACCTCGATCGTCTCTGAGCCGCCGCCCGCGAGGGGCACCGACTGCTTCGGACCGATGGAGCGGGGAAAGAAGCCGCGCACGCTGCCGAGGCCGCCGAGAAAGTAGCGGTCGGTGACGGGCGCCTGATCGCCCAGGGGATTGAAGATCGTGGCGAGCTGGGTGTTCGACTTGATGGTGATGTCCCAGAAGGGCGACCAGAATCCCCGTACATTCGCCCCGGTGTCGACGAACGAGAGGCCCGAAGCTGTCCACGGCCCGGCGGTGGTGACGTCGAGCGAGAGCAGCATGCCGTTTCTCGGCGACAGCCCGCCTTCGCGGGTGTCGTAGCCGGCGCGGACTTCGAGGGTGTTTCTGAAGGTGTCTTGCGGCAACAGCGCCGACGGCGCGAGCACCTTGCCTTCGTAGCTGACGACGCCGCCGTACTCGACGCCGGCGCCGCCGCCGACGAACCAGCGGGCGGGGCCGCCGACGAAGTAGCCGAGCTCGTAGGCGTAGTTGGCGCGGGCGCTGCTGCCGATGACGTTGTTGATGGCGAAGTCGCGGTAGCGCAGCTCGCGGCGGTGGGCCTCGAGCGTCGCCGACGAGCGGGTGCCGAGCAGGCGCGGCTCGGTGAGCGAGGCGTCGAACAAGAAGCGCAGCGACGACCACTGCACCGAGGCGAAGCCCTGCAGTCCGGTGCCGCCGAGGTTTCGGTCGCCGGCGACGCCGATGAAGATGAGGCCTTCGTTGGCGTCGCCAAAGACGGCGGGGCTCAACAACCACGTCGTGGTTTCGACGACGACGAATTCGACGTCGACCTCGGCTTTGCTGGCGTCGCCGTCGGTGACGGGGACGGCGCGGGCGGTGGCCGACTGCAAGATGCCCGTCTGCATCAGCTGCTTCTCGGTGCGCTTCACCTTCTTGTGGTCGTACGCCACGCCGGTCTCGACGACGATCTCGCGGGCGAAGACGTGGGGCATCGTTCCTTTGTTGCCGACGATGCGCACGTCCCTCACGGTGGCGAGCGGCCCTTTCACCAGCTTGAAGGTCAGCGCGATGCCTTTGTCGAGGCGCTCTTCGGGCACCGTCGACGTCGTCACGCCGATCGCCGCGGGAGGATCGGTCATCGCGATCTGCTGCTCGAAGCGCGCGAACGGGTGGCCGCGCTCACGCCACGCATCGAGCAACGGATCGGCCTGCTGCGTCAGCGTGACGAGGTCAGCGACGGCGCCGTCTTTCATGGCGACTTTCTCGCGCATCATCGCGGTGGTCACGCCTTCAGGCAGGTCGCCCGTGAAGGTCAGCGAGCTCAGTCCGAACTTGTTGCCCTCGACG
>JANNAY010001155.1:0-6650 GCA_031384945.1 Deltaproteobacteria bacterium | reverse complement strand
CACGGGTGTCGACTTCCCCCCGGTTTCGGGGGGCCAGGGGGGCCTTCAGCCGGGCGGCGCGGGGTTTCGCACCCGCGTCGACGACGTTATGCAGCACCCATGAGGCTGCTGACGGCGCTGCTGGTGGTGACGACGACGCTTTCGGCGACCTCGGCGTCGGCGCACAAGCGCTATGCCCGCAAGCTCGGGGTCGAGTGCAAAGAATGTCATGTGTCGCCCGAGGGCGGCGGACCCCGCAACCTGCTGGGCCAGTACTTCCAGGCGAAAGGAGAGCTGCCGGTCGACCGCTCGCCGCAGACGATGAAGCTCGTCGAGAGCACCGTCGATCGCTGGCTGCTCGAGGTGCTGTCGGTGCCGCCCACGCTGCGCTGGCGGCACGTGCCGCTCGCGGCGCTGCCCGAGGCGCCGGCGCACACGTACACAAAGGCGCCCGACGCCATGTTGCTGCGGCGCATGTCGCTCGACCTGCGGGGCACGACGCCGACCGAGCGCGAGCTCGCGCAGCTGCTGAAAGGCCGAAAGCTCGAGGCCTTCGCCGACGACTGGATGGAGTCGAAAGACTTTGAGTCGACGTTCTTCTTGTATCACAAAGACCTGATCCGCCCGCGCACCGGCATCTTCAACACGCCGGTCAGCTTCACGCGCGTGGGCAAACAGCGCGGCAGTGGCGGCGAGGCTTTCAGCTCTGAGCAGCTGCGCAGCGAGAAGCAAGACGGCGACTGCGACAGCGGCAAGACAAAAGAAGTGAGCCCCTGGTGGGATCGCAACACCACAGTGAAAGCCTGCGCACGCACAGCTTCAGAAGCGGCGACCACGACGGTGAAGGGCAAGACCCTGCGCTGCGACAGCGCCGAAGGACAAGAGTCGGGGCAGTGTGGCTGCGGTCCACACCTGGTGTTTTGTTACATTGATGGAATTCGCGACGACATCATCACCAGCATGAAGAACGAGCCGGCGCAGCTGGCGATGGCGGTGGTGAAAGAGAACCGCCCCTACTCTGAGGTGCTGACGGCCGACTGGGCGATGCTCGACGGCAAGCTCGAGGTTTACTACGGCAAGCTCTGGGGCGATCAGGTCTCGATCAAAGACCCTGACGCCTCGAAGACGTGGCGGCGCGTCGAGCGAAACGAGCGACACAGTGGTGTGTTGAGCTCGCCCACCATGTTGAATTTCTTCTACAACGGCCGCCGCTGGGCCCAGCGCACCCTCGAGGCGTTCTTCTGCCACGAGACCACCCCCGACTTCGATCTGCTCGACGACACCGTCGACAGCGGCGCCACCGTCGCCGTCCCCTACCGCGACTCGCCCGAGCTGATGCCGACGCAGACGGTCACCGAAGGACGCGCCTGCGCCGCCTGCCACCTGCAGCTCGACGCCGTGTCGAGGTTGAAAGACCGCTGGGACTACTTCGGCGGCTACCACGAGGTCATGCCCGGCGCGCGTCCGCTGCCCATCCCGCAGACCGCCGTCTTCGAAGGCACCGCCATCGACGGCCTCGACGGCCTCGGCAAAGCCCTCGCGGCGTCGCCGGTGTTTCACGACTGCGCCACCAACCAGGCGTGGGACCACCTGCTCGGTCACCGCTTTCGCACCGACGAGACGTTGACGCGCCGCGCGCTCGTCGCCCGCTTCGAGGCGAATGGACTGAATTTTAAAGACCTGCTCCGCTCCATCCTACAATCCCCTGAGTACCGCTCGATGGAGAATGTGAAGTTGATGAAGAAAGAGCAGTACGCCCGCGCGCTCGGCCGCGCCACCGACGTCGCCTGGAAGGTCGCCGACAAGTCGGGGTGGGAGCTTTATTACGACAAGATCGGCGGCATGGACTATCGAAAGATTGAGTTCAGAGATGTCAGTCCCGGGATGGGGCATTCGCTGGTGCAGTTCAAGGCCGCTGGTGAGAGCTGCAACGAGCTCGTCGACCGCGAGCAGAAGCGCGCGAAGAAAGATCGGCTGTGGTTGAGCGCCGTCGACGACATCGAGACCGCGCCCACTGATGCGAAGCTCGACGAGGCCCTCGCGCGCCTCTACGCGAAGTCCGTCTCGCGCGTGTGGGCCGACGACGTGGCTGACGACGAAAAGCAGCTGCTGCGCGACCTGTTCAAGACGGTGCAGTCGAAACAATCGACGACGACGGCATGGAAGGCCGTGTGCGCCGCGGTCTTCGGCTCGGCCGACTACGCCCTCTACTGAGTCACGTTCAGGCGCAGCACGCGGGCGAAGCTGCCGGCGAAGGCGCAGGCAGCGAAGCCGTCGCAGTCGTCGATGCCGGCGATGTCGCCGTTGACGAAGACCTCAATGGCGCCAGCGACGTCGGGGGCGACGAACGAGGCGTCGCTGCCGTCGCCGCTGCTCACGGTGGCGACGAAGCCGCGGTCGACCTGGACGCCGATGTTGCTGACGACATCGCTTCCATGGGCGACGTGGACGAAGACGGTGTCGCCTTTGCCGACGGTGCCGCCTTCGGCGTCGCCGACGAAGCGGACCTCGTGCAAGACGCTGAACGACGGCGCCGACGCGCTGCGAATCGTCTCGCCATCTTGCAAGGTGAAGATGCGGCTGAGGTCGTCGTCGGCGCTGAAGAAGCTGAAGCCGTCGATGGGCGCGCACGAGGCGCCGTGAAAGAGGTTGGCGTCGATGCGTCCGCCGACGGAGCCGTAGGCGAGGGCGCGTTCGCCGAGGCGGGCGCTGTCGTCGTCGACGACGGGGCACGCGTCGGGCGTGCTCGGCAGATCGTACGAGAAGCTGACGAGGCGGTCGCTCTCTTCGGGTCCGTCGAGCAGGCCGAGGCGCAGCGTCGCATCGGCCAACGACGGCGTCGGTGGCGCGCAGCCGGCGCCGGCGCAGGCGATGACGACGACGAAGAATGCGGTGAACGTGCGCTGCATGGGTCGCGAATATCCACGGCTTGTGCCAGCGATCGCGGGCGCAGCCGGCCGCGGTGCGTGCTGCGGCTTCACACGGTGCGAACACCTGCGGCGGTGTGCTCCACTGCGGTGATGAGCGACGACGAGACGGCGCCAGCGAAGCAGCCAAAGAAGGCAGCGAAAGAGAAGTCGACGACGACGCTGACCGTCGACGGCATCGATGTCGTCGTCTCGTCACCTGAGAAGCTGTACTTTCCGGCCCTCGGCATCACCAAGCTCGACGTCGTCAACCACTACCTCGCCGTCAAAGACGCCGCGGTGTTGGCGCTGCGCGACCGTCCGATGATCTTGAAGCGGTATTTGCACGGCATCACGCAAGAGCCGTTCTTTCAGAAGCGCGTGCAGTCGCCGCCGCCCTTCGTCGACACCGCCGTCTTCAAGTACAGAAGCGGCGGCGTCGCCGAAGAAGCCTGCGTCAACAACGGCGCCGGCCTCGTCTGGGTCGCCAACCTTGGTTGCATCGAGATGCATGTGCACCCGGTGCGGCGCGACGACCTCGAGCACCCCGACGAGCTGCGCATCGATCTCGACCCTGGCGCGGGCTTTGGTTGGGACAAAGTCATCGACACCGCCAAGGCCGCCCGCGCCGTGCTCGACGACAACGGCCTCGTCGGTTGGCCGAAGACGTCGGGCTCGCGCGGCGTGCACATCTGGGTCCGCATCCAGCGCACGCCCGAGAAGCGCTGGACCTACGACGAGGTGCGCACGGCGGCGGTCGTGATCGCGCAGCAGATCGAGCAGCGCTTGCCGGGGGTCGCCACGACGACGTGGCAGAAGACCGAGCGGCATGGCGTGCTCGTTGACTACAACCAGAACGCCAAAGACCGCACGACCTGTGGCGCGTGGTCGGTGCGCGCCAACGCCTTTGCCCGCGTCTCGATGCCGCTGACATGGGATGAATTGATCACCTGTGATCCCAACGCGTTCACCGTCAAAACAGTGGCGAACATCTACGCCGAAAAGGGTGATCCCCACGCCCGCATCGACGAGAACCCCGCCGACCTGACTGCGTTGTTGGCGAAGGCGCCCGAGATGCCGAAGAAGAAAAAGGCGACGAAGAAAGAGCCCGATAAAGAAGCCGTCATCACCATCGCCACCGCCGAGCACAAGGTCGATGCCGAGGCGGGGCTGGCCGCGTGGCAGCTGCGGCATCCGGCGGTGACGTCGTTGTTGCAACCCGACGACGTGTTGATCGACTCGATGCGCGGCCTCTCGGCGGCGTGGTGGCGCGTGCGCATTCATTTGCGAAACGTCCCCCGCGAGCAGCGGCCGGCGCCCGAAGAGCCGTCGCCGAATTGGCAGCCGCCGGCGTTCGATCCATCGACGTGGCCCGAGAAGCTGCGCAAAGAGCGCGGCATCACCGACGAGGTGCTCGCCGAGATTCAAGCGAAGGTGGCCAAGAAGAAGGCCCGGGCGCAGGCGAAGAAGCCGGCGCCGAATTCGTCGTCGTCGGACTAGAAGACGGCATGGGCGCTGTCTGCCGTTTCGTCGACGAGGGTGAGGTGCGTGCCGCGCGCGCCGGCTGCCCGTTGCGCGCTTGCGCGTCGGGCGGGCCACCGTCGACGAACGAGTCCGCCTGCGCCGGCTGCGCGCACAACGCGGCGTGGCCGGGTGAGCCGACGTTGGGGTGTCGGGTGGCCGTGCCCGGTCCGGTGTGGCGGGCGGCGGTGGCGCAGCTGGGCGACGTCGACCCGAAGCTCTTGCACGACGTGCACGGCTTGCGCGGCCGCGACCTCGACGAAGGCGACCTCTCCGCCGCCGCGGCCGTCTTGGCCCGCTGGGTCGCCGTCGTCGACGTCAACGACGCCGGTCTCGAGTGCGCGCGCACGGCGCAGGCGTTTGTCCGCTGCGCGGTGCGCACGCAGAGCGGGGTGCGCTTGTGGGAGTGAACAGGACCACGACGCTGAAGGCCCCCCTGGCCCCCCGTGGTTCCTCCGCAGAGGGGCGGGGGGAAGTCGTTGGCTCCAACATCTCAGCGACGACGACTGCGACGACGGCGACGGCGACGACGGCGACGACGGCGACGACGGCGACGGCGACGACGACGACGACGATGACGGCGACGACGAAGGCCGATGTCTTTGACGGCGTGACGGCGGCGAAGACGACGAAGGCAGAGACGACGACGACGATGTTGCCGAAGCGGCGCTTGCCGTCGCTGCGCAGCGCGCTGGTCGACCCGACGATCCCGGCAATTGGTTTGTCGTCGATCGCGGTGCCCCAAGACGTCATCGACGCTCTCAAAAACGCGAAGCGCATTCTCGTGATTGGCCACGCGAACCCCGCTGACGGCGACTGCGTCGGCAGCGCCCTCGCGTTGAAACACGGACTCGACGCCCTCGGCAAACACGCCGTCGCCGTCGTCGACCAGGCCTTGCCGCGCCACCTGCGCGCGCTCGACGGCAAGTCAGAACTGCGCCGCGCCGGCGACAAAGACGTCGCCCTCGGCAACTTCGACCTCGTCGTCCTCGTCGACGTCGCGCAGTCGCACCGCATCGGCGACATGACATCGATCGTGCAGGCAGCCCCTCACGTGTTGGTGCTCGACCACCACGACGAGCCGCACGTCGAGACCTCGGTCGGCGCGGGCGACGACGCGCGCTTGACGCATTGGATCGACGTCGACCACGACGCCGCCGCCGTGCTCGTCGGCGCCGCCTGCGTGGCCCTCGGCGTCGACGCCAGCGTCATCGCCAACGACGTCGCCGCCGGCCTCTACACCGACACGTTGGGCGCCACCGCTCCCGGGACATCGGCCGCGTCGTTGGGGTTGTTGAAGGGCGTCATCGGCGACACAGCAGGCCTCGACGCGCTCGAGCAGACGTTGTCGGCGCCGTTGCCCGCCGATGTCGTCGCGCTGGTCGACTCCTCGTTGCAGGATGTTGGCAAGAAGGGCCAGCCGGTGCTCGTCGTCGACGCCGCGACGTTGGAGACGGCGTTGTCGACGTTGCAGAAGTCCGAGCCTGCGGCGGTGTTGGGCGATCTCACGGGGCGGTTGATGAACGCCCTCGACGCTGCGGCGTTGAAGGCGGGTCATGCGGCGTTGTTGATGCCGACGCCGTTTGGGGTGCGCGTGTCGTTGCGCGGTCCTGAGGCGTTGTCGTTGCAGAAGGCGATCTCCGCCGACGGTGGCGGCAAACCGGGATCGGCCGTCGCTGTCGTCGTTGGAGACGTCGAAGAAGCGACGAAGAAGACGCAGAAGGCGCTGTCGACGCAGAAGGCGAAGGCGGAGGCGCAGGTTCGATTGGGTCGGTGACGTCTTCGGCTACCCTGCCTCGTGGCCAGCAAGCTCGCTTCGACTCTCGCGCTCGGTCTCTACGACGAGCCCATCACCCAACGCTTGCGCAAGCGGCTCGACGACGCGGTCTCCGTCGACGTTCGCGCCGATGACCTCGACAACGCCGAAGCCTCCGACGTGTTGTCGCGGCTCGTGCAAGGGCTGGTGAAGCGCACGCTCGACAGCGTGCCTGAGAAAGACCGACCTGCGCTGCAGGTCGAGATCGTGAACGACCTGTTGCATGTGCGTCATGCTTCCAGCCAGCCCTTGCGTACTGTGATCCGTGATGCGGTCGGTCGGTTGTTGAACGCTTCTATTCTGACCAACAAGCCACTGGCCGATGAGATCATCATTGATTGCATCGATCTTGCCGCTGGCACCTATCTGGTCATGCTGTACGCAGAGGACCGACCGGTACGCTCTGTCCGCTTCGTCGTGGTCCACTG
>JANNAY010001154.1:0-3016 GCA_031384945.1 Deltaproteobacteria bacterium | reverse complement strand
AGAACGAATGACCGATCCCACGACGACGACGACGCCGGCGACGCAGCAGCAGCAGCAGCCGTCAGCGAGCCACGACCGCTACCAGTACGGCGGCGTCAAAGACGTCAACTTCGTCACCCGCTTCTTGTGGTTCTGCGCCGGCGCCGACGCGCAATTGTTGGTGCGGTGTCCATCGAGCGACCGGGTGAAGTTTCAAGGGCTGGGCGGCGTCGTCGCCACCGTCGGCGCCCTCGCCTTTTTCTCCGGCAGCTACGCCTTCTACACGGTGTTCTCGCCCAAAGAGACGACGGCCCTCGGCGAGCGGCTGACGCATTGGCCGAGCGTGGGCATGGCGACGTTCTTCGGCATCGTCTGGGCGTTGATCATCTTCAACATCGATCGCTTCATCATCTCGTCGACGGGCAAGGGCGACGGCACCGACAAGATCACGCTGCAAGAGTTCACCAACGCGCTGCCGCGCCTCGGCATGGCGCTGATCATCGGGCTGTGTTTGTCGAAGCCCCTCGAGATCCGCATCTTGCAGAGCGAGATCGAGAGCGCGCTTGAGAAAGAGCAGAAAGAGTTTCTCTCTGAGCTCAACAACAAGAGCGAAGATCTCGTGTCGACCGAGCGCGCGCGCATCCGCGAAAAGATGGACACTTTTCAGAAGCGCCTCGACGACAACGCCGGTGAGTTGGAGAAGCGTCGCCTCGAGATTCAGCTGCAAAGAAAAAACCTCGAGCTCGAGGCCGAGGGCAAGACCGGCACCGGCTCGGCGGGCCGAGGTCCGGCCTGGCGCGACAAGCGCGACAACCTCGACCGGATGGAAGGCGACCTCAACCGCGACCGCGCCAACCTCGAGACCAAGAACGGCACCGTCGCCGACGAATTGAAAGAAGCAAAGGCGGCGCTGGCGGCCCTCGATCAGAAGATCGCCGGCGACAAAGGCTCGAACCTGCAGGTGGCCCGCCACCTCGATGGCCTGATGAAGCGCATCCAGATCTCGCACGAGATTGGTGGGATGATTCCCATCGCCATCATGCTCCTGCTGCTGTGCATTGAGATGGGTCCCATCTTCTTTAAGTTAATGGTGATCAAGGGTGCCTACGACTATTTGGACGAGAACCAGAAGCGCCTCGTGCGCGCCCGCGCCGGCATCGAGCCCGACGCGCGCATCGTCTCTGACGGCAAGGGCAAGAGCGTGCATGTCGACATTCACCACGGTGTGAACGCGGTGCTCGATGAAGAGCGACGGCGCTTAGAGACCGAGCGCGCCCTCTCTGTCGAGGTGCACGACGCGTGGAAGCGGCAGCAGGCGGCGGCCATCCAGCAGAACCCCGCGGCCTTCACTGCGCCCACCAAGCCGACCTGAGCGAGACGTGAACGAGAGATGAACGAGCGATGAACGAGCGATGAACGAGAGATGAACGAGCGATGAACGAGCGATGACGCCGGCGACGGCCTTCCTGTTGAAGTTGTGCGGCTACGACCCTGCGATCGTGGTCCGCCTCGGCGTGCCCGATCGCCGCTTCTTCGTCACCGCCAGCGTCCTCTCGCTCGTCGCCGCCGTCACAGCCGGCGTCAGCGTCGCCTACGGCGCCATCGTCACCGTCGGCGTCGTCGCCGCCCCCGTCCTCGCCGTCGCAGGCTTCTTGTTCGTCTTGAATTTGCTGCGCCTGCACCACGCCGGTTCTGGCTACCCGCTGCACCTGCCCATCGAAGACATCAAGACGTGGCGCCCCGCCGTCGCCGCCGTCGTCGTCCTCTTCGTCCTGGGCGTCTTCTTGACCCAGCCTCTGGTGTTGCTGGTGCTGCGCCCGTGGCTCGTGCACGACCTCGCCACCCGCGCCGCCGAGGCCGCCGCTGTGCAGCAGTCTCTCGGCGTCGACGTCAAAGCCCCCGTCGCTGCCGGCTTGATCGGCCTCAGCCACGCCGCGTGGGAGAGCCACGTCGTCGCGGCGACGTTGCTCACCGTCTTCTTCTCCATCCTCTTCTGCCTGCCCGCCCTCTTGCGGCGCACGGGCGCTCGCGCCGTTCGCCTCTACGAGTCCGAGCGCTGGGTCGATGAGCGCATGTTCGTCGACGACGCCTGGGCCGACTGCAAAGACGCCGTCGTCGGGCTCTTGCACGAGACCGCGCCCGGCTTCTCTGGCGAGCTGCAGGTTCACTACGCCGATCCGCCGTACAACACGCGCCCCCTCGTCTTCGGACTCGACCCAGCCCTCCTCGTCGCCGGCCGCGTCCGCCTCGTCCGCAGCAAGGTCAAGATCGACGACACGCCTGCGCTGCCGTGGCTGACGCCGCCGCCCGCGCCGCCGACGACGACGACGACGACTGCTCCTGCTGCGCGTGCTCCTGCTGCGCCTGCTGCTGCGGTAGCTCCTGCTGCTCCTCCTCCTCCTCCTCCGGCGCGCGCGCCTGCTTCGGTTGCTGCTCCCGCTCCTCCTGCGCCCGCGGCTGCTGCTCCCATTGCTCCTCCTCCTGCTGCGCGCACGCCTGCTCCTGCAACCACGACGACGTCAGCCCCGACGATGTCGAACACGCAGCCGCTCACGCCGCAGGGACCTTCGACCTGGGCCGGCAAGACAGTGCTCTCGGTGGCGAAGCTCACGGCCAACGACGCCCGCACCAGCGACGACGACGGCCTGCTGCTCTTCATGACCATCTACCTCGAGAAACCGCGCGACGAGATCGTGATGGCGCTGGCGCAGGCGGCCCCCGACACGCCGCTGCCGAAGGTGTTCCCCGAGTGGAACAAGCTGCCGACGTTGTTGTTGAAGAGCGCGGGCTTCGCGCAAGACGCAGCCCTCGCCCCGCTCATCGCCATCGCCGTCGACCGCCCCGTCGACCAGGTCGAGAAGCGGCTGCGCGCCGCCCCGCGCGACAAGAAGGTCTCGTCGGTGTTCGCCCCCGAGCTCGCGAGAATCCTGCTGCGCAGCGGCAACGGCTGAGCTGCCAGCTGCGTGAGTGTTTCTGCACATCTCGCAGATTGAAGGCCCCCCTGGCCCCCCGAAACGGGGGGAAGTCGACACCCGTG
>JANNAY010001027.1:0-1802 GCA_031384945.1 Deltaproteobacteria bacterium | reverse complement strand
CGACTACACGTCGAACTTCTTGCAGATGATGTTCGCCACGCCTTGCGAGATGTACCACTTCGATCCCGTGGTCGCGAAGGCGCTCGACCTCTTGTTGATCCTGCACGCCGACCACGAGCAGAACTGCTCGACGTCGACGGTGCGCATGGTGGGCTCCTCGAACGCCAACCTGTTCGCCTCGATCTCCGCCGGCGTGAACGCGCTGTGGGGCCCGCTGCACGGCGGCGCCAACCAGGCCGTCATTGAGATGCTGGGCAAAATCGAGAGCGAGGGCATGACTGGCAAGCAGTTCCTCGAACGTGCCAAAGACAAAGACGACACCACCCGCCTGATGGGCTTCGGACACCGCGTCTACAAGAACTTCGATCCGCGCGCGAAGATCATCAAGAAGGCCAGCGACGACGTGCTCAATAAGTTGGGCATCAAGTCGAAGCGCCTTGAGATTGCCAAAGACCTCGAAGAGATGGCGCTCAAAGATGATTACTTCATCAAGCGCAAGCTCTACCCCAATGTCGATTTCTACTCAGGCATCATCTACGAGGCCATCGGCATCCCGGTGAACATGTTCACCGTGCTCTTCGCCATGGGCCGCATGCCCGGCTGGATGGCCCACTGGCGCGAGATGCAGAAAGACGGCGCCAACAAGATTGGCCGTCCTCGCCAAATCTACCAGGGCTCCGTCGCTCGCTCGTACGTCTCCATCGACAAGCGCTGAGCTGTCGACGTCTCTTTCTTCGTTCTGACTGTTCCTGCGGCGCCTCATCTTTGTCGATGTGGCGCCGCTTCTCCCAAGAGGGGTCCTGCTTGAAGAGAATCGCCTTCAGCGCTGCCTGCGCCGCGCTCGTCGCCGGTGGTGCCTACGCCGCCGATCCGCCGCCGACTCCTCCGCCTGCGGCGCCTGTGGCCGCGGCGCTGCCCGACTTGCCGTTCACCAAGTTCAAGCTCGACAACGGCCTCGAGGTCATCCTCGCTGAAGACCACCGCTCGCCCTACGTCACCGTCAACGTCTGGTACCACGTCGGTGCGTACGAAGAAGAGCGTGGCAAGACGGGATTCGCCCACCTCTTTGAACATTTGATGTTTCAAGGATCGACGCACGTCGAAGGCGATAAACACTTTAAATTGCTCGAAGAAGTCGGTGCCCTGCCCATCAACGGCACAACCGACTTCGACCGCACCAATTACTTCGAGACCTTGCCAAAGAACGAGCTCGAGCTTGGCCTCTGGCTCGAGGCCGACCGCATGGGGTGGTTGATGGAGCCCATGACCCAGGCCAAGCTCGACGAGCAGCGTGGCGTCGTCAAAAACGAGCGCCGCCAGAGCACCGAGGCCGTGCCCTACGGCCTCGCCGAAGAGAAGCTGTGGCAGGCGGTGTTTCCGCCCGACCACCCCTACTACGGCAGCGTGATCGGTTCGATGGCTGACCTCGACCGCGCCTCAATGCGCGACGTCGCCGCCTTCTACGACGCCTACTACGCGCCCTCGAACGCGACATTGTGCCTCGTCGGCGACTTCGACCCAGCGACGGTGAAGACGCTCATCGACAAGTACTTCAAGTCGCTGCCGTCGTGGCCGAAGCCGAAGAAGCGCCAGGTGACGCCGCCGACGTTGACCAAAGAGGTGCGCGTCGATGTCGAAGAGACGGTGGGCGTCGTGCCCCTCGTCGAGATCATGTGGTTGACGCCAGCGCTGCACCAGGCCGGCGACAAAGAGCTCGACGTGCTCGCCAGCGTCCTTGGCGACGGCATCGCCAGCAAGCTGCAAGAGGCGCTGTTGGTGACGACCGAGCAGGCCCAAGAGGT
>JANNAY010001013.1:0-2345 GCA_031384945.1 Deltaproteobacteria bacterium | reverse complement strand
CAGCGCTTCAGCTGCTCGAGAAGTGTGACCCGGCCACGCCCGAAGAGGCCTCGGCCTTCCTCGCCCGCCTGGACTGACTTCTCAGATTGACGACGACACTCTTGCGGGAGTGTCTTTGATTCTCCATGACGCCCGCATGGCGTTGGACCCAGAACAGCAGAAGATTGTCGACGACGAAACGGGCATGGCCGGGCGCGTCGCGCGGCGCGTGGCGACGTCGTTGGCCGCCCAGGCCGAAGACCGCACGCAAGAGCGGCCACAGTCGCGCACCAAGCTCGAAGCCGAGCTGATGCAGCTGCGCGAAGACATCGCCAACGCCAGAAACGAAGACGTCGCGGCCCTGCTCGCCGAGATGATGCGCACCGCCAACGTCGCCGCCGTCGACATGCCAAAGGCGCAGGGCAGCGTCGATCCGCAGGCGCCGTACTTCGGCCACCTGCGCTTGAAAGAGAAGGGCAAGAGCCGCGACGTGCTCATCGGCAAGCGCGGCATGATCGATCGCGAGGCTGGCGTCGTCATCGTCGACTGGCGCAACGCGCCGGTGAGCCGCATCTACTACCGCTACGACGAAGGCGACGACTACGAAGAAGACTTCGGCGAGCAGGTGCGTGAAGGCGAAGTGCTCGTGCGCCGCACGCTCACGTTTCAACGCGGGCGCCTGCTGCGCATTCGTTGTCCCGCCGGCACCTTCAGCAAAAAGAAGGGCCCCGACGGCGAGGCCGAAGAGTGGGTCGCCCTCGTCGGCGGACAAGGTCCCGAGCTCAAAGGCGGCGTCGGCAAGGCCGTGCGCGCGCCCACCGCGGGTGCGTCGTCGACGACAGCGCGCACGCTGGGGCTCGGCGACGAAGACGGCCGCGAAGACAAGCACCTGCCCGAGATCACCGCGCTGATCGACGCCAAGCAGTTCGACCTGATGACGCAACCGACGTCGGGGCTGGTGATTCTGCAGGGCGGCGCCGGCTCCGGAAAAACGACGATCGCCCTGCACCGCGTGGCGTGGTTGGCCTTTGAAGACAAAGGCAGCTTTCGCCCGTCGCACATGCTTGTCGTCGTCGCCCAGCGCCAGCTGGTCCGTTACATCGAGCGGCTGTTGCCGTCCCTCGACGTCGCTGGCGTCAAGGTCATGGCCTACGTCGACTGGGCCGAGGCCTGCGTCGGCCGCGTTCTTGGCAAGCACGGCCGCCGCATCGTCGACGACGTGCCCGCCGACGTCGGCCAGGTGAAGAAGCACCCGGTGCTGCTGACCGCCATCCGGTCGCAGGTGCAAAGGCGGCTCGTCGAAGTCGAAGAAGCATTCAGCAAAGCCATCGAAGGCAAAGACGACGCGGCGCAGCTGCAGGCGGCGTGGTCGTCGTCGTCGGCGGCGCCGCTGGTGCCGCGGCTGCAAGCGTTTTTGAGCGGCGCCCTCGTCGATCAAGGTGTCAATGAAGACACGCGCGAGCGCGCCCGCCGTCCGCTCAAGCGCCTGCTCGAGCGCGTCAGCGATCTCATCTCAGAGTGGGAAGAGCTCATCACCGACGAGGGCCTGCTGCGCACCACCGGCCTCGACGACAGCACGCTGAACACGGCGTTGAACCACACGCGGCGTCAGGTCGAAGACTTTCCCGATGTCGATGTCGATCCGGAGCACAAAGAGCCCGTCGACGACCACTACGACGACAGCGACCCGATCCAGGCCTTCGATGTGCACGACCTGCCGCTGCTGCTGGCGATGCAGATCGCCCGCTGCGGCTCTCTCGTCGACAGGTCCGGCAACGTCATCAGCCACGACCACGTCGTCGTCGACGAGGCCCAGGATCTCTCGGCCCTCGAGCTCTTGCCGCTCGTCGCCTCGACCGGCGAGCGCCAGTCGATCACGCTCGCCGGCGACCTCGTGCAGAAGGTCGTCTTCGACAACGGCTACGAGACCTGGGAAGAGCTCGAAGAGCAGCTGTCGCCCTCGCTGCCCGCCTTTGGTCGCAAGGGCACCTCGCTCTCGGTCGAGCCGCTCAAGCTCAGCTACCGATCCACAGCCGAGGTTGTTGAGTTCGCCCGCGAGGTGCTCGGACCGCTCGCGCCGAAAGACCCGCCGCGCGCCGTGCGCAACGGCGCCCCCGTCGAGGTCTTCTCCTTCGTCGACGCCGGCGAAGAGGTCGCTTTTCTCGCTGACAACCTGCGCGGCTTGATGGCCCGTGAGCCGACAGCGTCGTGCGCGCTGCTCTTGCGCTACCCCGAGCGCGCCAAGTTCTTCTTCGAGCGCTTGTTCGACGCCGAGGTGCCGCGCCTCCGTTTGGTGTTGCCCGGCGACGGCAATGACGTTGCCGACGACGAATTCTCCTTCGCCCCCGGCATCGACGTCACCACCG
>JANNAY010000935.1:0-1553 GCA_031384945.1 Deltaproteobacteria bacterium | reverse complement strand
GGCATCCCGACGAGGCGCGGCGTGGCGACCTGGTGGACGGGCTGTGAGCGGGGTCATCGCGATGACACGGCAACAAGTGGGCCGTGAAATGCCGTGGGGGTCGAAGGCCGTCACTCTCGATGTGCGGTCTGCTTTTCTGCCCACTCTCGATGTGCTGTTGCTCGACAACAGAGACTCGTTCACCTTCAACCTCGCCCACGCCATGGCCGAATTGGGCGCCAGCGTCGACGTCGTCGACAGCGAAGACGTCACCGCCGACGAAGTCATCAACGGCCGCGAGCGCGGGCTC
The DNA here is from genome assembly GCA_031384945.1 of Deltaproteobacteria bacterium. GTDB lineage: Bacteria > Myxococcota > UBA727 > UBA727 > VGSZ01 > VGSZ01. The sequence continues at coordinate 1,264 of JANNAY010000935.1, read as the reverse complement.
GGGCCGAAGCTCGTCGTCGTCGGGCCGGGTCCGCGCGGCCCACGCGACCTGCCGCGGCTGATCGCGCTGTTGCGCTCGCTCGACGGTGAGGTGCCGATCCTCGGCGTGTGTCTGGGGCTGCAAGCGTTGGTCATCGCCCGCGGCGGCGTCGTCGAACGCGCCGTCGCCGCCGTGCACGGCAAACGCGACGTCGTCGACCACGACGGCAGCGGCGTCTTCACAGGCCTGCCCGATCCGCTGTGGGTCATGCGCTACCACTCGCTGGTGGCCACGCAGGTGCCTGCGTCGCTCGTCGTCACGGCCCGCGATCGGCGGGGGCAGGTGATGGCGGTGCGCGACCCGAAGCACCGTGTCGAAGCCGTGCAGTTTCATCCTGAGTCGATCGGTACGGCCGGTGGGCTCGTGCTGTTGCAGAACGCGCTCGTGGGCGCCGGCGTCGACGTCGGCGCTGTCCCGGATCGTCCTGGCAGCGTTCCGCCTGCCGGCGATGAAGGTCCGGGCTATGGTCGTTTTCATTCGTTGGGTTGAGGTGAAGGCATGAGACGGCGTGACGTGTTGCAGAGCGGGCTGATCGTGGGTGCCGGCTTGTCGACGACGGGGTGCGCCACTCTTTGGGACCTCTTGCTCGGGCTCGTCAAAGCGCCCGAGATGTCGATGAAGAGCTTCAAGGTGAAAAAGACGACGCTGTCGTCGTTTCAGGTCTCGATCGTCGCGCTGATCAAGAACCCGAATCCCTTCGGCTTTCACCTCGACGGCCTCGACTGGATCGTCGACCTCGCTGGCGGGCAGACCGCCAAAGGCCGCAGCCCCAAGGGCCTCACGCTCAAGGCCAAGGGCGCCAGTGAAACGCAGCTCGATCTCGACTTCAACATTGCAAAGACGGCCGAAGCCATCCTTGAATTGATTGAGAAGAAAGTGGTGCCGCTCAAGCTCGACGCCACCGGGCATCTGCGCGCCAACAAGTACAAGTTTGACGTGCCGGCGAGCTTCGAGACGAAGCTGCCGCTGCCGCAGATTCCGAAGTTCGAGGTGCCGAACTTCAAGATGACCGGCCTGCGCGGCAGCAACCTGCTCTTCACCGTCGAGCCGCTGGTGCAGAACCCCAACGGCTTCGACATCGACATCGACTCGTTCGATTTCGACATCAAGCTCGACGGCAAGAACGTCTTGAGAAACAAGATCGTCAAGAACATCACCCTGCAGTCGAAGAAGAAAGAGCGCGTGCCCTTCGAGTTCGACGTCGGCCTCGCCGAAATTGGCATGA
>JANNAY010000755.1:0-2853 GCA_031384945.1 Deltaproteobacteria bacterium | reverse complement strand
CGTCGATCAAGCGGAAGCGGGCGGGGTGGCGCTGGGCCTCGGCGAACCAGACATCGGCCAGCGCCAACAACGGCGCCCACAGCCGCGGCGTCTTCGCCAACGCCAACGACGACGCCCGCGCCCGCGCCGCTGTCAGCTCTTGGTGCAGCTCGCCGATCGCTTGCGTCTGCAGCGCGGCGATCACCGCCTGCTTGCCGCCGGGAAAGAAGCGGTAGAGCGCCCCGAGCGCGGCGTTGTTGCGGCGCGCCAGCTCGGTCGTCGTCAACGCCGCCAGCCCGCCCTCTTCGATCAGCTGCTGCGCCGTCGTCAGGATCTCTTCAGTGCGCAGCGCCCGCCGCGCCGCCCGCGACGTCGACGGCCGCGCCGTCTTCGGCGCCGCCTTCTTCTTCTTCGCCGCCGTCTTTTTCGCGTTCGCCTTCATCGCGGCTGCTTCTAGCACCGGTTTGACCCCGGTCACGGCCGCCGCGAGAAGGTGCTTGACGGAAACGTGAAAGCCTTTCACACTTGCACCTACACAGGAGGCGAACATGCGTTTCGACGTCGTGGTCCAGGGTGGTGAGCTGATCGATGGTACGGGCGCTGAGCGGCGCACCGCCGACGTCGGCATCGTCGGCGACCGCGTCGTTGCCATCGGCAAAGACCTCGCCAGCGAAGGCGCCGGCCGCGTCATCGACGCCAAAGGCAAGCTGGTCACGCCCGGCTTTGTCGACGTGCACACGCACTACGACGCGCAAGCCACCTGGGATCCGAACATGTCGCCGTCGGGCGGGCACGGCGTCACCACCGTCGTCATGGGCAACTGCGGCGTCGGCTTCGCGCCAGTGAAGCCCGACGAGCACGAGTGGCTGATCGGACTGATGGAGGGCGTCGAAGACATCCCCGGCGCCGCCATGACCGAGGGCATCAAGTGGGGGTGGGAGAGCTTTCCTGAATACCTCGACGTGCTCGAGCAGATGCCCCGCGTGCTCGACGTCGGCGCCCTCGTCGCTCACGGTCCGCTGCGCGCTTATGTGATGGGCAAACGCGGCGCCAAGAACGAAGCCGCCACCGCCGAAGACGCAGCCGCCATGAAAGTCCTCGTCGGCGAAGCCCTCGGCAAAGGCGCCCTCGGCTTCTCGACGTCGAGAACGTCGCTGCACCGGGCCATCGATGGCGAGCTCGTGCCCGGCACCATGGCCACCACCGACGAGCTCTTCACCATCGGCGACGCCCTCAAAGAAGGCGGCCACGGCGTCTTCGTCGCCGCCTGCGAACACAAAGACGTGCCCGACGAGATCGACTGGATCGCCGAGCTGTCGAAGCGCACCGGCCGTCGCTGCACCGTCAACCTCTCGCAGATCGAGGCCGACCCGCGCTTGTGGCGCAAGGGTCTCGCCAAGGTCGAAGCCGCACAAAAAGACGGCGCCAAGGTCTTCGCCCAGGTCGCCGGCCGCGCCATCGGCGTCGTCATGGGCCTCGAGCTCACCGCGCATCCGCTCTTGTTGACGGCGACGTACCTTGGGCTGCACGGCGAGTCCCTCGCTGATCGCGTCAAGGCCCTGCGCGATCCCAACGTGCGCGCGGCGCTGATGGCCGACGACGAGCTCGACCTCGGACCGCTGGGCGAGCTCGTCTTGAAGAACTCCGAGAAGGTCTGGGTCGTCGAAAACGGCACCAAGGGCGGCCTCGACTACGAGCCCGAGTCGCGCTCGTCGGTCAAGGCGATGGCCGAGCGCCTCGGCGTCTCACCCCGCGCGATCGTCCTCGACGCTTTGCTTCGCGACGACGGACGCGGGCTCTTGTACCGGCCGTTGTTCAACTACGCCGACGACGCCCTCGACATGGTCCGCGAAGCCCACATGAACCCCGCCACGCTCATGGGGTTGTCTGACGCTGGCGCCCACTGCGGCGCCGTGTGCGACGGCGGCATGCCCACCTTCATGCTCAGCTTCTGGGGCCGCGATCGTCGTCGTGGCGAGCACATGCCGCTCGAGCACATCGTCCGCCGCCAGACCCGCGACACCGCCCGCTTCTTCGGCATGAACGATCGCGGCGTGTTGGCTCCGGGTTACCGCGCCGACCTCAACGTCATCGACTTCGATCGCCTGTCGCTGCAGTCGCCGCGCGTTGCGTATGACCTGCCCGCGGGGGGTCGTCGGCTGACGCAGGACGCGAAGGGCTACGACGTCACCATGTGCCGCGGCGTCGTCACCGTCGAAGGCGACGAATTCACCGGCGCGCGCCCGGGGCGTTTGGTCCGCGGTCCGCAGGGCTGATCACCGTCGACGCGACGCGTTCACCGGCGCGCGGACATCGTCGTTGACGACGGCAGCGTCGTCGACGACCACCTCACCCCGGCGCTTCGCGCCGACCCTCTCCGCTCCGCGGAGAAGGTGAATTTGGAACACGTCTCGACGTCCCGGCCGCTTCGCGGCTCCCGCCGTTGTGCTTCGCTCGTCAATCTCGCTCGAGGTGCTTGCCGATGATCCGGCGCAGCTCATCGAGAACTTCTGGCATCTTTTGTCGTGCGTAGTCGTCCGAGAATCGAACAATTGAATAGCCTTGGGCGCGCAGCTTTTCTTCACGCGCGCGGTCGGCATCCTGCTTCAAGCGATCATCGTGGGTGGGACCATCGATCTCGATGATCAGCTTGATGCTCGGGGCGCAAAAGTCGACAACGAACGGCTCGATCTTGTGCTGTCGGCGAAACTTGATTCCGCCCATCTGGTGACCCTTCAAGTGACGCCAAAGTGCGATCTCGTTCTTCGTAGCAGTGCGGCGCAGTAGCCGCGCAGCGGCCGTGAGGTCCATGCGAGCTCCAAATTCACCCTCTCCGCGGAGCGGAGAGGGTCGGCGCGAAGCGCCGGGGTGAGG
>JANNAY010000750.1:0-1581 GCA_031384945.1 Deltaproteobacteria bacterium | reverse complement strand
GATGGCCGGCGACGAAGCTGCCGGCATGGCCGCGCTCAACCGCTGCGTGGACGCGGCGCCAGCGTCGACGAAGTGCCTGCAAGAGCTCCTCTCGCAGCACCACCGCCCGGGCCGCGGCGCCGAGATGGACAAAGCCGCGCGCGAGCTGATCACGCGCTCGCCCGACGACCCAGACGCCGAGCGCTTGCTCGCCTATGCGCTGGCCGCCGAAGGGGTGCCGTGGGCCTCGATCGTCGAGGTGTTGAACCGCGCGCAGCGCAAGGTCACACCTGCGTACCAGGCCATCGCTGACGACGTGCACAAGACGCGCGTCTTCGCCCTCGCCGGCGAATTCAAGAACGCCGAAACGTCGGCGCGGGCGTGGCAGACGAAGACGTCGTCGTCGTCGCAGATCTGGATTCACGTCTTGCCCACCACCTACGTGATCGGCGCGCTGCTCGAGATGGGACGCCTCGACGACGCTGGCGCCGAGGCCGCCGCCTTCTTGCGCACCGCGCCAGCGTTTCAGAAAGACGCGTTTGGCGACGACTGGTCCGCCTTCTTCGAGAACGTCTTGTTCCTCGCCGGCCGCGTCAGCGACGTCGAGCTCGAGCAGCACCGCGCGGCGTGGATGCGAGAGCAGTGGCAGAAGCAGCCCCGCGCCGATCGCCTGCTCGGTCTCTGGCGCGACGCCTGGGGCGAATGGGCCCGCACGCCCGCGCAAGCCACCCTCGCGCGCGCCGCCCTCGACAAGTGGATGGCGCAGGGCCTCGTCGTTCCGCCGATGACGCGCCTCGAGCCGGGCGTCGCCCTCGCCCTCGGGCAGACCTATCTGCACACTGGTGACGTCGACAAAGCCTTGCCGTTGCTCGAGCACGCCGCCGGTTCGTGCCTGGCGTTGCTCGAGCCCTTTCGCTCGACGCGCACGCACCTCGCGCTCGGTCAGGCCCGTCTCGCGAAAGGTGATGTGAAGGGCGCCCGCGCCGAATTCGACGTCGTCGTCTCCCGCTGGGGCGCCTCCGCCGATCCGTCGACGACGTTGGCGGCGGCGAAGGCTGCGTTGGCGTCGCTGCCCGCGCCGTAGCGCCGACGCGAAGGCTGGCAGCTTCAGCGCGCGTACCTGCGTCACAGTCGACGTCGCCGCCGAGGCCTGCGCCTTCTGCGCGTCCGTCGTCGCAACTTCGTCGTCTTCGTCTTCGGCGGCGTCGTCGTCGTCGTCGCCCCAGAACGCGCGCTCCGAAACGGGGTGGATTGCGCGCTTTCGTCGACGACGTAGGCGCCAGCGCGGAGGTCTTCCATGCTTCGCAGACTGCTGTCCTTGCCCCTCATCGCCGCCGCGCTGACCGCGTGCCCCGACAAGCCCGCCGAGACGCCGACGGATTCGACGACGTCGACGAACGAGCCACCGCGGCCCGAGCCGATCACGCTCGAACGGGTCAAGCGACTCGAGCTGAACCGAAAGTTCGCTGAGCACGGGCTGCCGCTGTTCTGGATCGCCGACGGCAACAACAACGGCGCCCTCGACGTTGGCGAGCTCGCGGTGCTCTGGGGCATCTCCGACGACGGCCGCGATGCCTACCTCTCAGGCGGGGCCTTTACGCC
>JANNAY010000708.1:0-4089 GCA_031384945.1 Deltaproteobacteria bacterium | reverse complement strand
TCATGCCCTCGTTGAGCCAGCCGTCGCCGCGGGCCACCGGCGGCAAGAGCGTGTGCGCGAGCTCGTGGGTGAAGACCCAGCGGCCGTCTTCGTCGAGCAGCTCGGGATCGTCGACGACATCGAAGGGGCCTTTGCCCACGTAGAAGAGCGCTGACGTGCCGCCGCCGCGGCCGAGAAAGCCGGCGAGCACCGGACGGCGCCCGCCCGCAGCCACCAGCAGCACCAGCGCGTCGTCGACGGGAAAGCGCCCGAGGGGCACGGCGACGTCGTCGACGGCGACGCGCAACCAGTCGTCGATGGCGGCGTCGTCGAGGCCGCCGCTGTCGTGCAGCGGCGCGACGCGCACGACGTGCAAGCGGGCGCCGCGGTGTTCGAGCAGGCGCGATGTGAAGCTGCCGAGCGCGCTGAAGCACTGCAGCGCAAACGTCGACGGCGGCACGAGGTAGCTGCCCCGCCAGGTGTCGGATCCGGCGCTGCCGGCCGCGCGGGCGAAGGGGACGGCGACGTCGAGCCCGTCGGCTTCGGCGAAGACGATGAGTGCGGCCGGGCCGCTGTCGCTCACCGTCCACGGGCGCGGTCGCCACAGCCACGCGTCGGGGGATCCGACGACGGCGCGGCCGACCACGCGGGCGACGTCGGCGTCGTCGATGGCGCGGGCGGCGGCTTCGACGTCGACGACAAAGGCGACGCAGGCGCCATCTGCGATGCCTGCGGTGACGATGCCGACGTCGTCGACGTCGAGGACAGGGCCGCCTTCTCTGCCGTTTTTGTCGGTGAGGCGCGGGACGTCCATCAACCACGGCAGGGCGGCGGGATTCTCTGGCGCGATGTGCTGCGGCGGCGCGCCGGTGAAGCAGATGCGGGTGGCGACGGCGCCGACGTCGACGTCGCCGCCAGCAAGCAGCGTGACCTGCCACGAAAAAGAAGACGACGCCGTCGTGGGCGCCGTCTTTGTCGTCACGCAGCCGCTCAACATGAGCGCGGCGAGCAGCACCCTCATCAGGCGCTCTTGGCCTTCAAGATGCGCTGGATCTCTTCTTTGATGATGACCTCGGCGAGCTCGGGCACCACCTCCCAGCAGATCTTCTCGATGATGGCGCGGGCCTCGGCGGTGAGCAGCTCTTGCGAGACCGCGCTGCCGTTGACGGCGTTGACGGCGGGCGCGGCGGCGGCGACGACGGCGTCGACGGCGCGGCTGACCAGCGGCGACGCCGGCGCGGCAGCAGGCGTCGGAGCAGGCGTCGGAGCAGGCGTCGGAGCAGGCGTCGGAGCAGGCGCAGCAGCCGCTGCTCTCTCAACGTCGCCCAGGTGCAGCTTGGCGGTGACCTTCGCGGGGTCGGGCTGCATCTCGGAGACGTCGATGTCCGAGATCTCCATCAGCTCGTCGTTGCTCTTCACCGGCGTCGGCGCGGGCTTCGCCTGAGCAGCCGCAGACGGAGGCGTCGACGGCATCCAAGACGGCGTCGCCGACTGCGGCGCCGCGGCCTGCGGCGTCTCGGACTGCGCGAGCTGCCCGCTGAGGCCCTTGCCCGGCGCCATCGCCTGCCAGCCGCTCTGGGCAGGGGCCTGCGCCACCGAGGCCGGCGACGAGAACGGCTGCGGCGCTGGCGTGGGCGCCGGCTGGGGCGGCGTCGACACCGGCGCGGGCTGCGGCGGCTGCGACAGCGCCGTACTGAAGCCGAAGGGATCGAGCGGCTTGCCCGCCGACGACGTCGTCTGCGGCACCGCGATCGGGTTGGCGGTGGTGGGGGTGTTGCCGATGCCGATGCCGCTGCCGGGGCGCGGAATGCCCCCGATCGACGGCGGGCGCGGGATGCCACCCAGGTTGCCACCACCGCCGAGAATGCCACCGAGCGACGGCGGACGCGGCAACGACGCCGCCGCGGCCGACGTCGCCGGCAGCGTCGACGGCGACCCGGCGAACGTGCCGGGGGCGGTGGCCGCAACACCGAGCAGACCGCGCACGCGATCGAGCAGCGTCTGGCAGTCGAAGGGCTTCTGCACGAAGCCGGTGATGCCGGCGGCGCGCCCCCGGTTCTCGTCGTACGGGTTGGCCGTCGCCGAGAAGAACAACACCGGGATCGCCTGCGTCGACGGATCGGCCTTGAGCGCCGCCGCGAGGTCGTAGCCGCTCTGGTCGGGCATGGTGTGGTCGACGATGACGACGTGGGGCTGCGCCGATCGCGCGCGCGCCAGCGCTTCATGCCCCGAGCCGGCTTTGATCACCGTGAAGGGCTCTTTGTCGAAGACGATCTCAACGGCCCGCTGAATGGTGACGCTGTCGTCGGCGACGAGGATGGTGTGCATTCCGTCTCCCAAGAATCTGAACGAAATCTCTTAGCCCGCTGTCATCAGGGGAGACAAATTCCTGAATCTTCTGCTCGGCGAGGCAAGCTGCGCCACCCATGCGCTCACTTGCCCTCGCGGACTGCCCCAACGCCAGCGTTATCTGCTTGACCGTGCGCGCCAGCTGTGGGGCGGTGCGCCAATGACGCCACCCGAGAGAACCCGCGTCGTCGTCATCGGCGCCGGGCCCATCGGCCTCGCCGTCTGCCACGAGATCCAGCGGCGCGCCGACCTGCAGCTGGTGGCCGTCGTCGACGTCGACCCCACCAAGCAGGGCCAGCGCGTCACCGGCACCGTCGTCGTCAAAGCCTCACTCGACGACATCGACGCCGCCGTGGCCGTCGTCTGCACGACGTCTTCATTCATCAACGTCGCGCCGACGTTGCGGGCGTGCGTGCAGCGCGGCTGGCACGTGGTGTCGACGTGCGAAGAGCTGGTGTGGCCCTTCACGGACCACAAAGACCTCGCCGAAGAGATCGACGTCGAAGCCGTCTTCGCCAAAAAAGCCGTCGTCGGCACCGGCGTCAACCCCGGCTTCTTGATGGACGCCTTGCCGGTCTTTCTCACCGCCATCTCGTCGCGCGTCGACAAGGTCACGGTGGTGCGCGCGCAAGACGCAGCGATTCGGCGCGTGCCGTTTCAAAACAAGGTCGGCGTCGGCCTCAGCGTCGACGAATTCAACGCCCGCGTCGCCCGCGGCGGCTTCTTGCACCGCGGCCTGCGCGAGAGCGCGTCGTTTCTGGCGCACGCGCTGGGGCTCACGGCCTACAGCTGCGCCGAGAGCCACACGCCGATGCTGCGCGACGACGTCGTGCGCGGCGTCGAGCAGCGCTGCATCGTCACCGTCGGCGATGTCATCAAGGTCGAGCTGCGCTTCGAGGCCTGGGCCGGCCATCCTGATCCGCGCGACGAGATCGTCGTCGACGGCGAGCCGACGTTGAAGCTCGTCACCCACGGCGTGCACGGCGACGTCGCCACCCGCGCCATCGCCGCCAACGCCATCGCCGCCGTGCAGCGCGCGAGGCCCGGCCTGCGCACCATGCTCGACCTGCCACTGGTGTCCGCGCGGTTTTGACAACGATTCCAAGTGGTTCGGGCGACTCGTGTTGAGAGTCACGCGGCGCGCAGCCCGCAAAGGTGGGCTGCGGTTGCTTCGATCTCGCCGGCAGACTTACGGTCCGCGCGTCCCGCTTCGGACAGATCAACCAACGTCGGCACTCAACGGGTCGACGACGACAAAGAGGAAGACAACATGGGTCTGCTCTCCCGCCTGATGGGCTCCGCGCCCGCAAAATCCGCCACCGATGATGTTCTTCTCTTGCACGGCATGTTGCTCATGGCCGGGGCCGACGGCTCGATCGAGCAGAGCGAGCTCAGCACCGTGCAGGCGTTTTACGACACCCTCCCCGAGTTCAAAGACAAGAAGTTCGACGACTTGCTCTCGCAGGCGAACAAGCTCGTCGCCAAGCACGGCGGCCTGAAAGACTCGATCAAGGCTCTCGGCGACATCAAGTCGCCCGCCGTGAAGAAGAAGTGCTTCGTGCTCGCCGCCGACATCGCCATGGCGTCGGGCGACATCGACGAAGCCGAAGACAAGCTGATGGAGGCGATGCAGCGCCTCCTCGGCGTCGACGATGCGTTCGCATCGAAGGTGATCGAAGTGCTGCAGACCAAGTACGCCGTCTAATTTCCGTTCGGTTCGTTTCATTCACACGAGGGCGCCCGTGGGCGCCCTCGTTTTCA
>JANNAY010000690.1:0-6339 GCA_031384945.1 Deltaproteobacteria bacterium | reverse complement strand
ACGTTCTGCAGCGTCGCGAAGCCATCGATGTCCCAAGGCGTGTCGGCGTTGCCGAGGGCGACGGTCACCGACGTCACCTTCGGCAGTTTCGCGTCGGACAGTTGGAAGCCGATGCCGATGCTCTGCAGCTCGAGTGGGATGCTCTGGTACGGCTGCGGCAAGCTCGAGACCAGGTCGTTGTCCCCCAGCAACGCCGCGAAGTCGGCGGCGAATTGCGACGGCGTCGGCAAGAGAATGCCGGTGAAATCACCGCGAAAATAAATGCACTGCGTCGACCCGGGATAGATGATGTTTTGCATCGCCGGCTGAATCACCGACGACACAGTGAGTGATTTGTTGCCGCCAAAATCAAAGAGGGTGCTGAGCTGCAGCCCGATGAGCGCGCCCTGCGAGGGCGAAAAGGTAGAGATGAGGGAGACCTCGATGCCGTTCTTGAGGATCGGCACCAGTGCGCTCAGGCTCTTCTCGACGCTGAGCGCGAGCTCGATCTCCGGCTCGGTGGCCGTCGCCACCGCCACCGTCACCGGCCCCACCGCCGTCGTCGCCGGCAGAGCCAACGACAGCAGGCCCGAGAGGCTGGCCATGGTGTCGCCTCCGCTCACGAGCTGGATGTTGCCCCAGAAGTTTTGACCGTTGACGAAGTCGCCGTCGGGCAGCGTCGGGTCGGTGAAGGCAGGGGCGGAGCAGAAGACCCAGAAGGGCCCGGTGGCGTTCCACAACGGGTTCGACGGGGCCGCGACGAAGGTGAGCTCGCTGAAGACCGAGCCGGCCAGGATGGGAAACGCCTCGCCGAATTGGAACGTGAGGCCGAGGTTCATCTTGATGGCGACGTGGGCGACGCCGTCGGCGACGAAGAAGACCAGTGACAGGGCCGCCGGCGTCTGGCCGTAGAAGTTGGCGCACTGGCCGCTGACGGTGATCGTCTCGTGGACGTCGTCGTTGGACGGCGGCACGGTGCAGCCGGTGACGACGATGTTGCCGGCGCCGCGGATGACGTTGGACAACAGCGCCACCATCATCGGCGAGTTGTAGGGACCGGGCTCGAACAGCAGCGTGCCGGGCGTGTTGCCGTACTGGCCGGCCACGATGGTCTTGAGCGTTCCGTAGTCCATGGTCATGCATTCCCCCGTAAAAATTAAGATGCAGATGCGCTGCTGAGAACTGCGGTTGAAATCAGTAGAAGCGCAGGCCAATGCCCGCATGATCCGACATCAGGCCACCGCCACCGCCGGGCACCGAGTCGAGGGTGACGCCGGTGGCCATGGGGGCCGGCATCACCAGTGGGGCCGGGGGTGCGCCGCCGCCCGGGTTCACCGTGCTGAACCAATAGTCGTAGAGGTTGCCGCGCCACGTCGTTCCGCCGGCGACGTACGGGTAGGTCGGCGCCGGCGCGGGGATGATCGGCGCCGCGGCCAGCGGAACCGCGTAGCCGTAGGCGTAGCCGATGCGCATCGTGCCGCGGCGCTCCGCCGGCAGCACCGCGGGAACGTTGAAGTCGCCGCCGATGAAGGCGCCAGCCATCGCCCCGTGTCGGTTGGCGATCAAATTCAACATCCTGGGCAGCGCGCCCATGATCAGGATCCGCTGGTCAACAAATGTGTACATGTTGTGCAGGAATGCAACACACACGGTGCGGGTGGCCGCCGCGCCGGCGCCGGGGAACTGGACGATGACGTAGACGAGGCCGCGGTAGTCGCGGGTGGCGCCGGCGGGGACGGCGTTGCACCAGGCGGCTGTCGGGGCGGCGACGATGGAGTCTTCCAACAGGTTCACGGCGCCACCAGTGACGTTCAAGAATACGCGCCCGATGCGCTGAACGGCGAGCGCGGGGTTCACGCCGATGGCGATGTATTCGGGGCCGTTGGCCAGCACGGTCGAGCCGCAGGCGATGCTGGCGACGTAGCCGAGGCCGAGCTGGGCGCACAAGCCACCTGCACCACCGAACGCGACGCTGGCGGCGCCGTTGTTGACGACCTCGGTGAAGCCGCCGACGCCGATGGGACCGCCGGCGGCAGCGGCGATGGCGACGTTTGTGGCGGCGAATTGGGCGGCGTAGGCGGCGTTGCGGGCGGCGACGCCGCCGCCGAAGACGCGCATGTTCTGATGAAAGAAGTACACATATCCCCCGATGATGGATGAACCAGTAGCGATGGAATTAGATCAGCTGACCCACGCAAAGGTTTGTTGAAACGTGTAGGCGGTGCTGGCGTCGAAGTGGACGTGGGCGGTGATGCCACCGAGGTGGGCGGTCAGGGTGAGTTCGTAGACGACGTTGACGGTGCCGGCGCTGGTGTCGCCGCCGAAGTAGCGCTGCAAGAAGGCCACTTCGTCGGCGCTCAGATCGACAAGGGTGAACACCGCGTTCTCGCTGCCACTCAACGACGGGACGACGCTGGCCGTGCGACTGACCAGCCCGTCGGCGGACGCGAAGCTCAAGAACGCCTGGTTGCGCTCGGGACTGCCCGGCGCCCCCGTGTCGAGCCACGGCATCGCCTGCGCCATGGGCTGGCTCACGCCCGCCGTGCTCAGCACCTGCTGGATGCCGCTAACGACGGCAGGCGGTGGCGGCGCCAACATCGTCGTCAGCTGCAGCGTGGCGGCGACGAAGTCGCCCTTGGGATCTTTGTAGGTCGTGAGATGGAAGCCGGGCTGACCGTTCACCTGCGCGATGGTCGCCACTGGCATGACATAGAAATAGCTCGGGATGTCAGCGTCTTGGTAATATCCCCAAACGGAATTGTCGGGAGCGGTGAAGGTGGCGTAGGTCCCCGCGTCAATGGTGCTCATGTGCGTTCCCCCGGTTCGGATTGGTGTCGCCAGCGGCGGACGTGCCGCAGGACCGGCGCGCGCCAGACGATGTCGCCGGCGACGTTGGCGCAGACGGCGTTGTCGTCGTCGTTGTCGTCGTCAACGATGCCGTCGAGGGCGACGCAGGCGGCGCCGAGGTCGACGCCGGCAGCGACGGCGTGGCGCAGCGCTGCCAGCAGCTCGCGGCTCGACGGATAGAACGGCGCCAGCTGCGGCAGCAGCGCCGGCTCCTGCGCGGCGGCGCCCACCGCGGCGTTGACCATGTCGATGGCTTCGGCGTATCCCGGTCGATTTTTTTGGTTGGAAAAAGCCAGCATTGCCAAGACATTCACATTCACACAGACGTCGATGATGTTGGCGAATTCAGGAGGTGCGAACCAGGTCAAGAAGACCCCAGGCCGGTGAAACGTCGCCGTGCAGTGGCGCAGCTCGGCGCGGTGTCTCGACAGCCACTCGTCAGCGATGATGGTGAGGGCTTCGCGGGGCCAGATGCCGCCCTTGACCAGCTCGAGGGCCGCGAGGGCGGTGTCGTCAGCGTCGGCCGGCAGCGGCTCTGGCAGCCAGAACGGCTGCCGCCGGTGGGGATAGAAGCCGAACGAGCAGCGGCACTGCGGGTTGGTGGCGCGGGTCAGGAAACCGAGGGCGCGGCGCCGGGCGTCGACCAGGCGCGGCGGCAGCACGGCGCTGGCGGAGAGCTCGCGCAGGACCAGCGCGGTGACGAAGCAGTTGCGATCGGAGACGTCGCCGAATGGTTGCCGGACCATCGACAGAAAGGCGCCCCCTTCGGACTGCCCGGCGCAGATGGCATCGACGGCGTCAGCGGTCCCGGCGGTTTCGATCACGCGGCCGCCGGCGGCGGGCGCAACCCGACGTGGCCGGTGGGTGGCCGGCCGCGAGCGACGGCAATCCCGAAGAGACCGTGGTGATTTCCTGTATGTTGATTGGCGACCGGTTCGCTCATTTCTTCGTAATCGGACATGCCCACGCCTTTGCGGCGGAAGTAGCGGAGCAGCCGCTGGCGCGTGGCGGCGCCGGTGCCAAAGAGGGCATCGCTCAGCGCGTAGAAGGAGAAGGAGCTGTCGTCGTCAGCGCCGCCCAACGCGACGGAGTGGCTGCAGCCGCACACGGTCACCGGCAGCTGCTGGTGCAGCGCGGTGCCGTGGGCCAGCTCCAGCTCGGCGAGCAGGCCCGGGGCAAAGCCCTGCAACCCGACCGGCGCCATGACGCTGACCAGCTCCCACGGTCTCAAGCCGGCGATGGACCAGTAGAATTCGATGACCTGCCGCTCGAGGTGGAGGCCCACCATCCGCAGCGCAAACGGCCGTCCCGGCGTCGCCATCGGCTGGCGCAGGAAGCGGGCGGCGAAGGCGGCGCCGGCGGCGCGGTCGGCGACTTCGACGTAGACCTTGTGCTCGACGGTGCCCGGCTTGTGGCGGGCGCTGACCCAGGCGCCGTAGTGCAGAGAAGCGCCGCGCTGCAGGGCCGCCAGCTCGTCACGCAGCGTCCCGAGCTTGCCCCCCAGCAGATGGAGCGCCTGATCGAGGCGCTCGGGCGGCGGCAGCGATCGATCAAAGGTCTCGAGGGTGTAGCGGACGCTGTCGTTGTCGGTGGTGAAGCTGAACTCGATGGGAAAGCCATCGGGGGTGAGACGGCTCAAGCGCCACGACGCCAGATCGTTGGGCCGCGCCAAGCGGGCGGCGAACAGACGGGCGAGGGTGGGCTCGAGGGTGGAGGCCACCACCGGATGGTGCCGGAGCGCGATTTGCACGGCCCGATCCAGTGCCTGGTGGGGCAGTGGCTCCATCATGAAAAAGTCGCCAGAAATGCGGCGCCGCTCGGCGGCGGTGCCGGCGAGAACGGGCTCCAGACCCTGGGATCCGGCGGCGTGGTCGTACTCGGCGGAAGCACGATGCGGACGAGGTTGTCGGTGGCGCCGACGTTGCCGCCGATGCCGGCGCTGGTGCCGTCGTCGTAGTAGTACCAGGCAACCCAATCGATACTAAAAGCCTGATCGATGGCGGCATTCACCGACCGTAGGACATGGCCGGTGTTGATCAGGGAGAGCGCAATCGCTGGCAATACCAGCACGCCCGGGAAGGTCAGCGTGACGATGACGACGTCGACGGAGGGGCCGGCCCCTTTCTGCGCCAACCAACTCGGGTCGACCAGGGCGGTGCAGGGCACGATCGCCGGCGCCACCGAGACCGCCGGCAACGTCGGCGCCACGATCACCATCGGGTGGGTGAGGGCCCCGTCCGGCAAGGTGAAGACGGCGCCGATGTCGATGGGGACCTCAAAGACGCTGCCGAAGAGCTGCACGGTCGCCGACGGCGCCTCGCGGGTCAGGTGGAATCCGAGGGTCGACGGCGGTGACGGCACGCCAGCCCACCGGGCGAGTTCGTCGCGGATCTGCTGGGCGCTGGAGCTGTAGCGGACGACGACGTCGGCGGCTTCGGCGGAGACGGCGACGCCATCGATTTCGCCGTCGGCCACGAAGCGCAGCTGCATCGTCGCCCCGGCAACCGGCTCGATGCGCACCTCGGTCGCATGGTCTTTGGCAAACGGCGTCACCATGACAGCGACGGGCAAGTTGGCCAGCGCCGCCGCCGCCGCGCGCCACGCCTGCGGCGACGAAAACGCCTGCAGCGCCACCGCCAGCGTCGCCTGCTCCGCCGACGACGGCGTCGGCGTCAGCCAACGCACGAACACCGTGGCCCAGGCGTAGGTGGGCGCCGCCTGTCCCCACGTCGGCACGTCGACGCTCGTCGTCGTCAACGACGGCGCCAGCAAGCGCACCGCCGTCTGCACCCGCCCGGCGTCGATGTCAGCGTAGAGGACGACGACGACCACGAAGGCAAAGGTGCCGCCGATGTCGAGGCCGTCGCCGACGAACGTCACCGTCGTCGGCGTCGGAGAAGAAGCGGCCATGGTCAGCGCTTCGAAGACTTCGCAGCCGTCGCCGTCTGCGGCAGCACCACGGTGGTCGTCGAGACCGTCCCCGAGACGGTCACCGGGGTGTTGAGATTGTGGTAGACGTACTGCGCGTTCCAGTTGACGGAAATGGAGTCATACTGCGGTCCAAGATTCTGGATCATCATAACCGCAGTCGGGCACTTCGAAACCGTCGGATTCCACGCGATTGTCTGGGTCGATGTTGCGACTTGTCCCGCTTTTGGCGTAGCCCCATTCATCACAGTCACCGAGCTGATCTGCAGGATGATGTGAATCAGATTCGCGACGCCAGTCGTGGGGTCGATCTGCCAATCCACGTTGCTGGGATCGAACTCAATAAACGTGAACATGTTCGCCGCAAACAACGTGAACGACGTCACCGCGGCCGGCGAGAAGTCCAGCTGGCTCGCCCAGGTGGTCACGCTGCCATCGACGCCGGAGACGCCGGTGGCGCTGATGATCAGCGGCGCCATGTTGCTGTTGGAGAAGATCGACATCTCACGTCGGGCTGTCGTGCCGCCGCTGGCGTCTGGCGCGAAGATGTTGAATTGGATCGGCGACTGCTGCGTCGGCAGCGAC
>JANNAY010000664.1:0-3419 GCA_031384945.1 Deltaproteobacteria bacterium | reverse complement strand
TGGTCCGCATAACTCAAATCCGTAGCCGCGTCATGCTTGTAAGTCGCGTACTTCTCCTTATCCCCCGCCGTTGTCGTCGGAGCCTCCTGCCCTCCGAAGAACCGCTTGCTGATGGGCGCGGCGATCGGGAGTCCCTTGCGGGTCGGAGCAGTACAGGATGCAGCCGCAGGCGACGTCGACGACGACGATGCGGCCTGATCCCCGCTCGGCCCCCCCGCTCACGCACACGAACAGCCCCCGGTTCCTCGCAGGCCCTTTCGTTCGTGAACGACCCGTCGCTGCTTTGCGTTCTTGATCTCTGTCGCCGGCGGACGTGCGCCCGCCTCAGCCTCAGCGCGACATCCTCCAGCGCCAGAAGGCCTTCGTGCGGCAACGCTTCAAGCGCTTGTCGGCGTGCTCGCGCGGGCTTCGACAACGTCGCCGCCTCGAGCGTGATGCCGTGCGCGAGACCGAGATGGTGGGGGCGAACGCGGCGCGATCTCGGCGGCGTCGCGCTTCGCCACCAAGGGCTCACACCGACAACGACGGCTCGTTCTCCGTGCGCTGCGAAGTCGGGACTGCTCGAGGGGCTCGGGAACGCCAAAGGGGGCGTGTGCGCGCTACGTTGGGGGCGTCACTTTTCTCGGAGGTCCCGGTGAACTGGTTCAGCAACCTTATGGGCCGAAACAAACCGGCAGCGACGACGACGGCGGCGGCTGAGGCCGCGGTCATCCAGCCGCAGGGTTCGCCGACGTCGCCTGAGAATTCGCCGCTGAAGCCGGCGTTTTCCCGCGAGCAGGCCAAGTTCAAGGGGCAGGTTCAGAGTGCGATGCAGGACAGCAAAGACCTCGCCGCAGGCTTTAAAGCCTGCTTGATGGAGGTTGGGGTTGCCAATGTGAAGGCTGCTCCGACGTTCTATGGGTATGGAACGCACAAGCCGATGACGATGAACATCAACAAGGCTGTTCCCGAGGGGCGCTTGGACCTCACGGTGTGCATGAACGTCTCGGGTCATGACTTCAAGGACGCAGAGAAGAAGCTCCTCCCGGGTGCTGAGCAGATGATGGCGGCGCGGGCGAAGGACAACAAGTATGTCATTCAGGTGACGCATCCCGATGGCACGGTCCAGAAGATGACTGGGATTGAGGCGAAGGGTGCGACGTCGACGGCGCAGGACATCTCCATTCATGGGTTGAAGCCTGGGAAGACTGTTGTTGAGGCTTGGCCTGAGGGGTCTGCTGGGGTTGGAGGGTATGTTGAGGGGCGGCGGTTGGAGATTGCGTATCGGCCGCCGGGTGCGGCTGCTGACAGTTTTGGTTGATGCAAATGGGCCCGCGGAAGCGGGCCTGTTTCGTTCGATCACCGCACGGTTGTAGACGGCGAGAATCCGCATCGTTTTGACGGTCTTGCTGTACTTCCGCTGGGATTGTTCACGCTTCTGCCCACGGCGTCGCTCGAGCGCGACAGAACCTCGAACTCGTCGCAGTCAGCGCCGGATGCTGCCGCACACCAAAGCTGCGCTATTCGGCCGCGGCGGGGCGGCGGGCACCTGGCCCCAACCCGGTTCCAGGGTGCGCAGCATGCCGCCCCGCATGCTTCAGGTACTTTGCTGGCGGTGAGCTCGGCGGCTTCGCTGACGGCGTCGTGCTCGCCGCCGTTCGCAACAGGTTCAGTTTCGTCGACACACCAACGTGGTCCAGCAGCTGGCGGCGAATCTCACGCGCGAGCACCTCGCCGAGGAGGCTGGGTACAGCATTGCCAACCTGCTTCTGCACCTCGGCGAGAGTGCCGCCAACGGCGTAGTTCTCGGGGAACGTCTGAAGCCGCATGAGTTCACGGCGGGCAAGCCGGCGGCTCTCCCAGTGGAATGGGCCGATGGCCGGGCCCGGCTGCGCTGTGAGCGTCCAAGAGGGGCGGCTCTTGGCGAGCTTCAACAAGAACGACCAGTATCGCGTGCGGTAGCCGAAGAACTTTTGCGGGCTCGCACCTACTTCTGTGAAGTGAAGGTAGTTCGAACCCTCTGGAACACTAGCAAGAAGATCGGCCCATTTTCCGCGGGGTGCAGTGTCGGAGACGTCTTCTGGGACCTCGTCGCCCAGGGCGTCCCAAGCGGTGCGGTAGCGATTGAGTCCCTGCGCTTTGCCTGTCGCCGTGTCGTTGTCGTCGCTCGGGTCGTAGAACTGCGGATCCGGGAAACGGAAGTCGCGCCCATCGCGCGAGCCGATCAAGATGATCCGCTCGCGAGTTTGCGGAACTCCGTATTCAGCTGCATTGATGACCTGAGCATTAATGCGGTACTTCGTTTTGCACTTCAGATTGATTCGTTCGATCTCTTTTTTGAGAAAGACGAAGCCTTCTTCTTTACCCGAGTAGGCGAGCCCGCTCACGTTCTCGAGGAGGAAGGCGCGCGGCTGGGTGTCTTCGAGCACCCGCATATACTCGGCGAGAGTATTGGCTCGCGGGTCCGCGAGTCGGCCGGAGTCGCCGCGGGCCCAGTAGCCGCTCTTGGAGAAGGGTTGGCAGGGCGGGCCCCCAATCAAGACATCAGCTTCACCGCACACGAGATTGCCGCGCGCGAGGATATCCATCGACGACACGTGCTCGACGCGCTTCGGGATGACTTCCCAAGGGTGAGCAGCGGACTTGTTGGCCTTTAGAGTTTCGCAGCAACGCTCGTCCATCTCGACAGCCACGGCGGTGAGCAGCCCGGCCTCGTGGAAGCCCAGGTCGAGCCCGCCGGCGCCTGTGAAAAGGGAGATGACGCTGGCTTTGACCACGCTTCGCTTCTAGCGCTGCGCGCCTGCACGACTCAACGCACATCGGTTCTACGGATTGCCGCGTCGTCGACGCGCGCGGTAAGCGATCGCCCATGGTGGGAAAACGGAGAACGGGGCTCCTTCAAGACGTTGCTGAAGCATCCCGCGGGACGCTGCTGCTCACGAAAGTCGGGACTTCATGGCCCGCTGAGGCGGAAATTCGCGTCGGGTCGGCGTCGACGCCCGCGTGTATCTACGTTGGTGCAATTGGTGAATCCCATCGCGGTCGAGATGAGGAACGTCGCTTTCAAAACCCAGGATCGAATCGACCGATCACAACAGAAGACGGCACGCTGACGCTGCTTCTTGGCATCTGCGAGGTGCGCGCCAACGAGACCGACCCCGTCTTGGTGGCGATGGACGCCTATAGGCGTGTTGGCCTAAAGACCCGATTTTCTATGTTCATCTCTGCTCCGTTGATCGCGGACGCAGAAGAACGTGGATTCGCCTTTCACGAAAGCGAAAGTGGTGAGCGAATCACTGCTTTTCGAGCGTCGCGGATGAGCGAGTACATCACTCAGGTCATGGAGACCCGTGGCAAGGGTCTCGCGTGGGACGAGAACGGGTTCGGCCCGCCGCCGTCGAAGTCGACTCCAGCACCGCCCGTGACGCCGACGTCCGCTC
>JANNAY010000637.1:0-1617 GCA_031384945.1 Deltaproteobacteria bacterium | reverse complement strand
GCTCCCAAACCCCGCGCGCGCGCCAACCCATACTGTTCCTGAGCGATCGCCAGCCGGCCGGGCGCGGCGGTGCGCTGAAGAACAAAGTTGCGATGAAAGCCGCACACGTCTTCGCGGAAAAGCCAGACGAGCTGACCGTGGACCGACTGAGACGAAAGGAAGTCTTGAAAACCCCTCACCGCGACGTCGAACTCAGGCAACGGAGGAGGTTTCATAAATGCTCAGGATGCGAACGAAGAGAGTTCTTCACGTCGGGCCCGCGCGAGACGGCCCGCTCCGACGAACCCGCTGGACCGCGGGCATGACGGGAAGAAACACGTTGAACGAAACCGCGCTGCTACGGGGATTCTACGTCGGCAGCTTCGTCGACGTCGATGACGACCTCGGCGCTGTCGTCTGCGGAGACAGCGGCTTCTTCGTCGACGGCGCAGACGGCCCCTACCCCGAGGCGTTCGACGACGAGGGAGCACGCGACCCAACTGTCGAGCGGTCCGATGCTCATGAGGAGTCCTGCCGAACGGGCTGCAACGTGAAGGCGGCAAGCAGGACGCGCTCGACGAGGGCGCCGTCGCCGCAGACGGGGCAGCGGCACACGCGCGGCGACGATGGCGGCGGCGCAGCAGCCTTGAGCACAGCGCGAATGGCGGCGAGCTTCTCGCGCTTCTTCGTGTTCGCGAGGAAGCCGTACGAGCGCAGGCGCGTGAATCCTCGAGGGAGGACGTGCTGCACGAAGCGCTGAAGGAAGTCGTGGGCCTTGAGCGTCATCGTCTTCGTCGTCGACGAATCGCGATAGTCCTTCCAGGTGAAGGTGACGTTCTTGTCGTCGACGTCGACGATGCGGTGGTCTGAGATCGCGATCTTGTGGGTGTAGCGGGCGAGGTAGCGCAGCACCTGCTGCGGTCCGCCGAAGGGAGGCTTCGCGTAGACGACCCAGTCGACGGCGGCGGCGGCGGCGATGACGCGTTCGACGTCGGCGCGCTCGTGATCGGGCAATCCTCGACGACGAAGCTCTTCGAGCATCTTGCCGCGAAAGACCTTCGACATCGCTTTGACGGGGAAGAGGAAGCGCCGCCTCGTCGACGTCCACGTCTTCGTCGTCGCGTTGAACGCGCCGCCAGCGACGACGCAGTGCAGATGCGGATGATGCGTGAGCGCTTGTCCCCACGTGTGCAGGACCGCGAGCACACCCATTTCTCCGTCGGCTCTCTCGCGGCCAAAGCGTGCAATGGTTTGTGAGGCGGCGCGAAACAATGCTTCATAGACGGCGGCGCGGGCGATGGGTGCGACGTCAGCGAGCGCGGGCGGCAACGTGAAGACGACGTGAAAATAAGAGACAGGGAGAAGATCCTGTTCTTTCTGTTCCACCCACTCGTAAGACTTGCCAGAGAGGCAACGGCCACAGCTCCGGTTGCGACAGGAGTTGTAGGCCGTCACCTCATGGCCGCAAGCGTAGAGCGCGCGGTGCGCACCCATCGCCGTCGTTCGACAACGCTCGATGTCAAAGAGCGCGCGCCGCTGCTCGTGCGTCGTCGTCGTTGTCCGCAGCAGCTCTTCGCTGTGCAGACGCACCACGTCGGCCACGCGATGGCGCGGCGGCGCTCTCCTGATTGGGTCGAC
>JANNAY010000635.1:0-7815 GCA_031384945.1 Deltaproteobacteria bacterium | reverse complement strand
GCGCCCAGAACAGCTCGCTGCTCGGCTCTGGCGCCGGCTTCGTCACGACCGCGATGATGTCCGGCTTCGTCGACTACAACTGGCCCCGCACCGTGGTGCGCAACCTCGGCGCCATGTCGCTGCCGGTTTCGAAGAACGCGATCGAGATTCTCTACGTCGACAGCGCCGCTGGCGCTTCTCGCCGTGGTGCGGTGGCCGCCGCTGCGCAGACGTCGGTCACTGAGAAGCGCTTGCTGCTCACGCTCAAGCTGCTCTCGGCGTTCATCGCCGCCGCCAACGAGCTGCTCGCCGAGGCCGACATCAGCCTCGACGTGTTCTACCGCTCGATGCTGAGCCGGGCCGTGTCGATCGCCGAGAACCTCGACTTCCTCACGGGCCTCGGCTCGCAGAACCAGCCGCGCGGCGTCGACTGGTGGGTCGACAGCGCGAAGAACTCGATGGTCTCGAGCGCGCACGTCATGACCCGTTCGCGCGATACGACGTCGCTGAAGGCCACGTTCCGGACGGCCCGCAAGGACCTGCTCACCATGCAGCAGGTCGTCGCTGAAGAAGACATCGACGTCAGCCAGGGCTCGCCCGGCTACGCCTTCGCCACTGCGACGAAGTTCGGTCTGATGCGCGCCCTGAACGCCTACGACACGCCGATCTTCGGTGACGAGATGCGCGGCGGCACGCTGCTCGGAGCGGCCTTCGCCGACACCACGCAGATCATCAAGACCGAGGCTGGCGACGGCCTCGGCACGGGCACCGGCAACAAGACGAAGGTCTACTTCGGCGACTGGTCGACGGCGGTGATCGCTGAAGACCCGAACGTTGAGCTCAAGGTGCAAGACGGCGGCACGTACCGCGACGCCGGCGGCAACGTCGTGACCGGCCTGACCACCAACGAAAGCGTCTTCGTGATCAACGCGAAGAACGACTTCGGTGCCCTGCAGCGCGGCAAAGAGTTCTGCCGCCTCGACTCCGTCGACTGGCACGCCGAGTTCTGAGCCGCGGGCGGCGCCGACCACGTCGGCGCCGCCTTCTTCTTCGCCCTGCTTCGTCCCTCGTTTCACACCTCGCCTTCAGGAGCCCGCCGTGTCCTTTCCCCGTGACGCTTCCGCCCTCACCACCGTCGTCCAGGCGCTGCGTGCCCAGTCCAACGCTGGCGCCGCGGCGTTTTCTCTCGTCGGGCTCAGCATCGACAAGAGCCTCGGCGGCTACGAGTCGGCCATGTTCTGGCTGTTCATCGGCGCCGTCACCGGCGCCCCGACCAGCTTCTCGGTCGACGCCAAGCTGCAGGAGAGCAGCGACAACTCGGTCTGGACCGACGTCGCCGCCGACCTCAGCATCAACCTGAAGGTCGCTTTCACCCAGCGCACCGCGATCAACACGCAGGACTGGCTGACCGCCGACCTCTCGCGCCTCAAGCGCTACGTGCGCCTCGTCTTCACAGTCGCCTTCGTCGGCGGCACCGCGCCCACCGTGCTGCTCGACGCCAAGGCGATGCTGGGCGGCGGCGTGCGCCAGCCCCCCGTTCACGCCTGACAGCGAAGGCGCCGTCGTCGTCGACGACGGCGCCCTCTCCCCCCCTCCCTGACTGACCGGAGCCCAAATGCAGCGCCGCTACTTCGTCCGTGTCCTCGCCCCCTTCGCCAACTTTCGAGCTGAGCACGAGGTCGCCCTCGACAGCGACGAGTTCCAGCGCGTCAAAGGAAAGGGCCTGGTCACCGTTCTCCACGAGGAGCGCGACGGCAAACGCGTCGACGTCGTCGTCGACGAAGGCGCCGCCGCCGGACCGCCGAAGAAAATGGCGGACGAAGACTTGCAGCTCGACACGCTGACCGACGAGGAGAAGGAAATCATCCTCAAGCGCCGCGCGGCCGGCGAGAAGAAGAAAGCCGACGACGAATCGAGGGCCAAGGCCGCCGCCGACAAGAAGGCCAAAGACGAAGCCGATGCGGCGGAGAAGGCCGCGGCGAAGGCGAAGGCCGACGCGGAGAAGGCCGAGAAGAAGAAGGCCGAAGACGAAGCGAAGGCCAAAGCCGCCGCCGACAAGAAGTGAGGTGACCCGTGGCGCTCCTCCCGAGCGCGCTCACAACCGTTGCCACCGTCGCCGACGATCTCGACATCGAGTCGAAGAACCTGGCGAAGTACCGGGCGCGGCTCGAGCGCTACATCACCGCGGCCTCGAGCATGGTCGCTCTCATCCTCGGCAACGGCCGGGCCCGGCAAATTCATGAAGCGTCCGTCGTCGTCGACGTCGCCGGCATGGACCACCCGACCCTGATCCTCCCGCACACGCCGATCGTGTCTGTCGCCTCCGTCGTCATCGCAGGCGACGTCGTCGACAGCGCGGCCTACGAGGTCGGCGACGCCGAGGCCGGATTCCTCCAGCGCATCGGCGCCGACTGGCCATCCGAACGGCTCGCCGCTGGCGGCGTCGTCACCGTCGGCCGCCGCGGGACAGAGCGAAAGAACATCCGCGTCACGTACACCGCAGGCTGGCGCACGGCCGCCCAGGGCGGGACGCAGACGCTGCCGCCCGCCATCGAGCACGCCACAGTCCTCCTCGTCACCATGCTGTGGAACATGCGCGGCAAAGACCCTCGCATCGCCTCAGAGACCCACGCCGGCGGCAATAGCTACACGTTCGCCGGCGGTGCGGTGCCGGTCGAGGTCATGGGCCTGCTCTCCCCCTTCATCCGCGTTGCTCACGCCTGAGGTCGCCGCCGTGTTCGTCGACGTCAAACAGACCGGCGTGAAAGAGGCGCAGGCGGGCATCGCGAAAGCGATGCGCCGCTACGTCGACGCGTTCGACGCTGCCAACTTCGTCTTCGCCGGCGACGTCATGGCCGAGCTGCTGCCCGGCGTGCCCGAGGAGACCGGCGAGCTGAAAGAGAGCCGCTTCGTCACGCGCACGGCCCCCGTGTCAGCCGGCTTCGCTTCCGCGCACGCGACCGCCGCGCACGAGCTCGGCAAGCACCGAAAGTATCTGCAGCGGCCGACGTCGCAGGCGGCGTCGTCGGCGCGCGCCCGCATCGGCGCCCTGACGCAACGCTTCGCTGAGGCAGGCACGACGTTGGCGTCGGCGCCGGCGAAGCACCCGACGACGCCGACGAGGAAGACGTCGGCGCCACGGCGCCGGCCGACGCTCACGAGGAGGCGCTGATGCTCGTCGGTGAGAAGGCCACAGGCGACGTCGAGGCTGACTGGATCGCGCGTCTCTCTGCGCGCCTGCCGAAAATCCTGCGCTCGAGCGGGAGCGTGAACTTCTGGGCGGGCGAGCCGCGGCCCGTCGGCGGCGTCGTCGGCAAAGACGCCTGGTTCCTCGAATTCGTCGCCAAGCGCGACCAGGTGCACAGCGACGGCGCCCTCTCCGACTTCGACTTCCAGCTGCTGCGCCGCTTCGACACCGTCGCCGGCACGAAGGCCGCTGCCGATGTGAAGGCCGAGGTGTGGGCCGTCCACGACGAGCTCCGTCTGATGGGCACCGACGCCTTCGTCGGCGCCGTCACAAAGGGCCGCTGGGCCGAGACGCGAATCCTGTCCGCGCCCGTGCTCCTGGCGGACCGCCACTACTCGCTGAACTTCACCGCCTGGAGGACCTCATGACCGTCGACCTCAACTTCGTCGAAGGCGCCGCCGTCGACTGCCTCCGCAAGCTGCTCGACGCTGTCGACGCTGGCGAGGTCGCCGTCGTCGACTTCTCGGCCGTCGACAAGCCAGACGGCTGGGGCGTCGCCGTCCGCATCGCTCACGTCGTCGTCGAGAACGGCACGGCGCCGCCGCCAGCGTCGTCGTCGTCGTCGTCGCCGCCCGCGCCGCTGAGGGCGAATTCGCCGTGCCCCGACTGCGGCGGCCGGCTCGAGGACGTCATCGACAACCTCGCGTGCGTCGGCTGCGGCCGCACGCACCCGTTCTCGGGCTGAGCCAGCTTCTGCAGGGCTGACGCTGTCTTCCTCACCGGAGGACACGATGGCCGAAGAGCTTGGACGAAAAGGGCGGCTGTACTTCAAGGAAACCGTCGCGCCGACGATCCCCACCGACAAGGTCGGCGGGATCTTCGACATCGACTTCCCGCAAGAGGCACAGACCGCCGACAAGACCAGCAACGACAGCGGCCCACGCGAAGAGAAGGGGGTCGTCCGCGTCACCGGCGACATCACCGGAAAATTCTACACGAGCCGCGGCAGCGTCGGCCAAGACAACATGCGCGCCGCCATGCGGGTCGACGGCACCGGCACTGCCTACGGCTTCTTCGAGTGGCACCCCGAGGGCACCAACACCGGCCTCCCGAAAGAGAGCGGCCAGGGTGTTCTCTCGTTGAAGCGCGGCCATCCGAAGGACGGCTACGCGGTCACCGACTTCACCATCTCTCCCAGCGGCGCCGTCACTCCCGGCACGCAGTGACGTCGTCGTCGCTGTCGTCGTCGCTCTTCATCTGAAACGAGGTCACCAACATGCTCGAAGCAAAGACCATTCATATCGCCGGCCGGACCCACACCCTGCGGCTGCGCAATCAAGATGTCCTCGTCGCGCAGCAGCTGCTGCCGGGACACATGAGCCCGCTTGAGGCGCTCGCGCGCTCGCGCGACATGGCGGCGGTCGCGACCTGTCTCGCGTGCGCACTCCGGCACGAGGGCGAGGGCCGCGGCAAAGACAAGAAGATCGGGCCGATCACCGTCTGCGG
The DNA here is from genome assembly GCA_031384945.1 of Deltaproteobacteria bacterium. Lineage (GTDB taxonomy): Bacteria > Myxococcota > UBA727 > UBA727 > VGSZ01 > VGSZ01. The sequence goes on along the minus strand of JANNAY010000635.1, from coordinate 3,143 downwards.
GTGGCTCGACAACGAGCCGGGCAAGTACCGCGAGGCCGAAGACGCCGTGCTCGAAGTCTACGAGGCCCACTACGTCGCCATCGGCATGCTGAGCCCGGGGGACCTCACGGGGGAAGCGCAGCCGGCGAAGGCGACCGAGTCCTCGCCGGCCACCTCCACCTTTACCGAACCTGCGGGCGGTGGAACGTCGAGCCGGACCTCGCAGAGCGGCTGACGGGCCCCGAGCTCGCGGCGCTTATCGAGGGACGAAGAGACCAGGAGAAGCAGAAGACACACCTCGTCGCATGGCAAATCGCGAGCACGATCAACCTCTGGTCGAAGGAGAAAACCTCCATCGCACAGCTCATGGGTGAGGAGGAGGTCGGCGGTCACAGCGTCCAAGCGCAGCTCGAGGAGGCAGACCTGATGGCCATCAGGCGCGAGGAGCGGGACATGGAGGCCGACGCGGGATGGGACGACGTCGCTGAGATGGAGGACGAGGGATGACAGACGTCGGCGCCATCTCAGTCACCTTCGGGGGGAATACCGGCCCTCTCGAGGGGGCCGGCCGCCGCGCCGTTTCCGTCGTCGACACCATCGCCGAGCGGACGAAGGGCGCCGCTGCCGCGCTCGGCCGGCTGGGCTCTTCCGTCAGCACCGCGATGAAGACGGTACAGGACCGGCTGGGCAAGGCCTCCGGCGCCCTGGGTGCTCTGTCGGCCGCGTTCGGCCAAGGCGAGAGCAGGGCGGCGAAGTTTGGGCAGGCCGCGGCCTCGCTTGCCGCGTCGTTCGCCGCAGGTGGGCCGTGGCTGGCAGGTATTACTGCTGCAACCTTTGCATTTCAGGCATACAGTAAGGCGACCGAGGAGGCGGAAATCGCCAACAACTCTTGGCGTCGCTCTGTCGATGACATTGCTGGCGTCATCCGTGCGCGAACAGACTCGGCGCTCAAGCCGATGCGCGACGCTGTGCAGGAGATAACCGACGAGATTCGCAACTTTGGAAAGACCGCGCACGAAATCGCCCTCGAAGGCGTCGCGACTCAGAGAGACTTGCTCGAGAAGCAAAACTCGACACTGGATCGCAACATCCCGCTCCAACAGGGCAAGGTGAACGCGGCAGAAAGCGCACTTTCGAGCGCGAACGCTAAGGGCGTTGGCGTTGAGGCCGCGCAGGCCGCTTTCGATTTGCAGCAGCAAATCCTGACAGAGGAGACGACGAAGCGACAAGCGAACGTCGCAGCCCTCGGCGAGGCAGAGGCGGCCATCTGGACGCTTGCCGACGGCATCGGCGCGCTCAATGGGAAGATCCGCGCCGCCGGTGCAGGCGCCGGCCAGTCGACTTCGACGGCGAGTAAAGGGCCTGACGCGTTCGACAACTACATCAAGGGCGTCACCGCCGAACAAGACGCTGCGATGTATGGGTGGAGGGGGCTCGGCGAGACGGCGGACCTCGGCGTGAGCAGTCTCTCGATCGCCTTCGACACGTTCGACGAGATGAATTTGGCTGCGGCCAAGGCGGCGGAGAAGACCGCCGGCGTCGCCGAAAAGGAGGCACAGCGACGGGAGGCAGCTGCTGACCGACTTGAAGAGTCGATGGCAGCCGAAGCCTACGCGCGCCGCGAGGCCGCCGCGGCGACGACGTCGTCCCTGCTCTCGTCGACCCTGAGCGGCAACGCGTTCTCGTCTCTGGGCCAGCTCGCTGGCTCCGCCGTCGGCACCGTCGTGGCGCCCGCCGTCGGAGTCGATCCGCTGACCGGCGGCGCTATCGGCGGTATCGTCGGCTCGCTCTTCGGCGGGCTCATCGACAAGCTCGAGCCGGTCATCACCATCGTGCAGACGCTGCTCGGCGGCGCCGGCGACCTCGTCGCAGGCCTCGCGCCGCTCTTCAGGGCCATGATCCCCCAAGCGACGGCGTTGGCGACGATGCTCGGGGCGCTCGCGCCCATCATCAGCTCGCTGCTGGAGCCGTTTACCGCATACCAAGCCGTGTTTGGCGAATTGCTCGGGCTGCTCGTTCCGTTCGTTGTTGCGTTCGCCTCCCTCGCAGTCTCCATCAACCGATGGATTCCGATCACACAGACGCTGGTCTTTCTGTTTGAGCAAATCGCCACCGCGATCCAGGGCTTTCACGATGCAATCGTCGGAGTCATCAATAGCCTGAATATTCTGGGCGTCGACAAGGTCGCTGAGAGCACGGGCGCGGGCTCGGCCGCCGAAATCAATGCTGCGAACGCTGCCGCCGACGAGGCGAATGCCAACGCGCTGATCGGCTTCATGGATGCACAGGCAAAAGCAACCGAAGACAACACTGAGCAGCTCAAAGAGTTCAACGAGTCGATGTCGAACATTCCGACTGGATACCGTGTTCCGATGTACGACTCTGAGGCCGCGAACGGCAAGGGCAACGGCTCACCGATCAGCATCTCGCGCGTCATCATCAACGCGGGCAACCGCTCGATCGAAGAGGCCCTGCGCGAAGACCTACTGAAGCGCCGCGGACTCAGCGTCTTCACTGGCGGCGGCGACGACGACACCAACTGAAACCGAGACGGTTTCACCAGCTTTGGCGTGGTCGACGCTGACACATGCCGTCGTTCGCCACCGTCCACGGGGTCACCGTCCCGATCCGCAAGAACGAGTGGCGGATGAAGCCGCTGATCGTCGGCGTCGACGACGACCGCGCCGACGGCGGCGACCTCCTCACCTCGAAGACGGCTCGGAAGCGCGAGTGGACGACGGGCCTCACCATCGGCACGGAGTTGGAGCGCGAGGCCTGCCGCCGGCTGCTCGAGGGCGACGGCATCCACGTCGACTTCGACGACGCCTCGGGCTTCACCTGGCACGGCATCGGGCCAAAGACGGCGACCGGCGTGACCTACTCGGCGTCGTCGGGAAAGCGCGGAGGCAAGGTCAACGTCGGCTCCGCCGGTGTGCTCGAATACGCGCTGGCGAACCTCATGTTCGAGCAGGACGGGCTCGCCTGGGCGCCGACGAAGGGCCTCACCATCGCCGCCTGGAAGTTCGTCGGCGGCGTCTGGAAGGACTACCTCGCGACCGGCTCCGTCGTCGTCGTCCGCGGCGCGAGCTCCGGCAACCCGGCCGGCCTCACGCAATTCGAGAACGGCGTCGCCGGCTCCTACGGGATGGGCAACTGGATCGACG
>JANNAY010001383.1:0-7673 GCA_031384945.1 Deltaproteobacteria bacterium | reverse complement strand
AGCCCTTCGAACGCCGTCAGCTGCGCAGACGCGTCGATCGAAGTCGCAACCGAAGAAGAAGACGCCGCCTCAGACAACGACTGCGGCGCAGACGACGGATTCGTCGACGGCGCAGGCGGAGTCGGCGGCGGCGTCTCTGTCACCGCGCCGCCTTCTGCTTCTTCTTCGCTGACGTCGACGTCGCCTTTTTCTTCGTCGCCGCCGCCGTCGCTTTCTTGGTCGCCGACGCCTTCTTGCGCGGCGCCGTCTTCGCCGCCTTCTTCTTCGCCGCCGCCTTCTGCGTCGCGCGGGCCGACGCCTCTTTGCGCGGGGCCGCGGCTTCGCGGGCGAGCTTGCGGTTCTCTTTCTGCGCCGGCGACAGGTCTTTGAGACGGTCGCCTTCACGACGACGGAAGATCAGGCGCAGGGGGGCGCCGCCGAAGTCAAAGGCCTCTCGGAACTGGTTCACGAGGTAGCGACGGTACGAGAAATGGATGCCGTCGACGTCGTTGGTGGCGATGACGAAGGTCGGCGGCGCCGTCTTCACCTGCGTGGCGAAGTAGAGGCGAACGCGCTTGCCTTTGATCATCGGCGGCTGGTGTCCAGCGGTGGCGGCGTTGAGCACGCGGTTCACCTGGCCCGTCGAGATGCGCTGAAAGTGGCGCTTGGCGAGGTCGGTCGCCGTCGTCAGCACGTCGTGGACGCGCTTGCCGGTCAACGCCGACACGAAGCGAATGGGCGCGTGGTCGAGAAACGAGACCTGCTCGCGCACCTGCTTGGCGTAGACGTCGGCGTCCATGTCTTTGTCTTTGGCGAGGTCCCACTTGTTGATGACGAGGATGCAGGCCTTGCCCTTGTCTTCGATGAACGACGCGATGCGCTTGTCTTGATCGGTGACGCCGGCCGTGGCGTCGATCAGGTGCAACACGATGTCGGCGCGATCCATGCCGCGCAGGGCGGCGACGACAGCGAACTTCTCGACGCGGCGGGCGATCGAGCGCTTGCGGCGGATGCCGGCGGTGTCGATGACGCGAAAGCGCGCGCCGCCGTATTCGACGAAGCTGTCGATGGCGTCCATCGTGGTGCCGGCGACCTCGCTGACGAGGTGGCGCTGCTCGCCGATCAGCTTGTTGACGAAGCTCGACTTGCCGGCGTTCGGCCGTCCGACGACAGCGAGGCGCAGCACCGCCGGCACCGCGCGCAAGAATTTCTTGGGCTGCGGTTGGCCTTCGATTTCTTCGTCTTCGTCTTCGTCTTCGTCTTCGTCTTCGTCGTCGTCAGCGCTGCCGTCACGGTCCGCGTTTTCAGGGTCGACCTCATCGCCGTCGTTGGCGGCGCCTTCGTCGTCGATGCCGCCGGCCTCGAGCTCGTCGAGGGCGTTGTCGAGGGCGTGGTCGATGACGTCGTCGCTGAGGCTGCCGTCGTCGTCGTATTCTTTGGCGTAGGCGCGGGCGCCGTCTTGCAGCTCTTTCGGCAACAAGCTCCAAATCAGCTCGACGAGGGTGTTGATGCCGCGGCCGTGCTCGCCCGAGATGCCGGTGACGTGCTCGACGCCGAGTCCGTAGAGTTCGGCGATGAGGGGCTCGTGCACCTTGTGATCGATCTTGTTGGCGGCGACGAGCACGGGACGCCCGCTCTTGCGCAGCATGCGGGCGACGGCAGCGTCGTCGGGGTTGACGCCGACCTGGGCGTCGACGACGTGGACGATGAGGTCGGCCTCGTCGATGGCCAGCTGCGTCTGCTCGCGCACCAGCGCGAACAACGACGTCGACGGCTCGGGCTCGAAGCCGCCGGTGTCGATGATGGTGAAGCGCACGTCGAGGTCCATCTTCTTGCCAGATGGGCCGTCGACCTCGACGCTGCTCAGGCAGTCGGCGTAGAGCCGGTCGCGGGTGACCCCCGGCATGTCTTCAACGATGGCGAGACGCCGCCCTGCGAGACGGTTGAAGAGCGTGCTCTTTCCGACATTGGGACGACCGACGATGGCGACAACAGGAGCACGCATAGCGCCGTGCTAGCCGCCTTCGTCGACGACGTCACTGGTCTTCTCGCGCTACTTCTTGGCGCGCATGTCGTCGAGGTTGAAGCGGGTGCCGACGCCGAGGCCGAGGGCGATGAAGCCACCGCCGGTGTCGGCGAGGCCGGTGCTGTCGCCGACGGGAATCGGGTAGTTGGCGGCGAGCTCGGGCTGCAGCAGCAGCCAGCCGAAGGGGATCGAAGCGCCGACGACGAGACCGGGCGTGACGATCAGGCCGCCGCTGGCCGATGTGCCGCTGGCGGTCGCGAACGCGGTGCCGAGGATGGTGCGGGTGCCGAAGTAGAGCGCGGACTCGTCGCCGAGCGGCACATCGAACAACAGCTGCAGGGGCACGCTGACGTTGCCGCCGCTGTTGCCGAGGCCGGCGGGGACGCCGAAGTAAGCGACCTTGGCGCCGGCGGTGACGGTCATGGCGAACTCGTTCACATGCGGGTCGCCGATGATCTGGTAGCCGAAGGCCAGCTCCGGAAAGAGCGCCTCGTCGACCTTCAGCTGCAGATCGGCGCGATCGAAGATGCCGAAGCGGACCGAGCCCTCGATGTGGGGCAGGGGCACCACGCCGGGGCCTTCGTCCGAAGGGATGGTCGCGAGCACGGCGGTGGGCACGGCGACGAATTCGACTTCGCCCTTCTCGAGCACCTGCGCGCGGCGCGACGCGAGCGGCGTCGAGCAGGCAGAGGCGAACACGGCGGCGACAGCGGCGAGCAGAAGAATGCGCATGCGCCGTCTTGTAGTCGAACCCGGCGGCAGAGCGCGACCGACGGGGTATAGGGGGCCGTGGCCGACGACGACGACAAGGGCAAGCGCTCGCTGATTCGCACGCTGTACACGGGCACGCAGGCCCTGCGCGTCGTCGTCAAAGACGCCTCGCGGGCCCGCCGCATCGCCGGCATCGTTGCCAAGCACGGCTTCTCGACGTTGCTCGAGCAGCGCAAAGACGAAGCAGCCGCCAAAGCCAGCGCCCGCAAAGACCTGCTCGGCGTCGACGCCGGCGACGACAAAGACGTGCTTGACGTCGCCCACCAGACCAAGGTCGACCTCGCTGCGCGCGCGGTGGCGTTGCTCGAAGAGCTCGGTCCGACCTTCGTGAAGTTCGGCCAGATTCTCTCGACGCGGCCTGACTTGATTCCCGGCGAGTACGTGACGCGGCTGCAGGCGCTGCAAGACCACGTCAGCACTGTGCCCGTCGACGAGGTGCGCCGCACCATCACGCTCTCGCTGGGCAAGCCGATCGATGAGCTGTTTGCCACCTTTGACGACGTGCCCATCGCCTCGGCATCGATCGCGCAAGTGCACGGCGCGACGCTGAAAGACGGCACCGCTGTCGTTGTCAAAGTGCAGCGCCCCGGCCTCAAGCCGATCATCGAGGCTGACCTCTCGCTGCTGGCGTTTCTCGTCGAGCAGGTGCTCGAGGTCTTTCCTGAAGCCGAGTCGTTCGACTTGAAGGGCATGCTGCGCGAGTTTCAAACGTCGCTGCGGCGCGAGCTCGACTTTGAGGTCGAGCGCCAATCGCTCGAGCGCTTTCGCCGCAACTTCAAGAACAAGCCGCGCATTCACATTCCGGCGGTGTTTGCCGCGGTGTCGTCGTCACAAGTGCTGGTGATGGAGCGCATTCACGGCAAGAAGCTGACTGCCATCGACGGCGAGGTCGAACGCAAAGACGTCGCCGGCGTCTACCTCGACGCCGCCTACCAGATGCTGTTCAAAGACGGCTTCTTTCACGGCGATCTGCACCCCGGCAACGTCTTCGTCGAGGCCGACGGCCGCCTCGGGCTCATCGACTTCGGCATGGTGGGGCGGCTGTCGCGGCAGAACCGCGAGCGCATGGTCGACGTGCTCTTTTCGTTGATGAGCGAAGACCTCGAGAACGTCGCCCGCCTTTGGTTCGCCATCGGCAAGCCCGGCACCAGCGTCGACTACGGCGCCTTTGAAGCCGAGGTCGTCGACGTGCTTGAGCGGCACATTGTCGGCCGCGAGCTCGACGAGTGGGACCTCGCCGCCTTCTTCAGAGACCTCGCCGCTGGCGCCGTCAAGCACGGCATTCGCTTGCCCTCTGACTTCACGATGATGTTCAAGGCCATGGTGACGACCGAGGGCCTCGCGCGCACGATCGCGGCCGGCATCAATCCCATCGAAGCGGCGCGGCCGTACATCGAAGAGCTCGTTCACCAGCGCTACTCGCTCGATCGCGTGAAGCAGAAGGCCCTCGTCGAAGGCGTGCGCGTCGTCGACCTGTTGTGGGCGCTGCCGTCGACGTTCGAGCGCATCATCGAGAAGCTCGAGGCCGGCGATCTGCGGCTGCGCTTGCGCCACGACCGTCTCGAAGAGAGCTCGCGCACCATCGCCTCGGCGGTGAACCGCGCCGGCATGGCCGTCATCGCCGCCGCCGGCGCCGTCACGGGGGCGCTGTCGATCGGCAAGGGTCCGGCCGAGTGGATGGTGTGGTTCGGCCTCTCGCCGCTGTCGTTCGTCGCCTTTGCCATCGCGTTTGCCTCGACGACGGCCTTCTTTTTTTCCATGTGGCGCAGCAAATGACCCTCGGCATCACCTCACCGCTCTTGTCGTCGATCCCCGGCGTGTCGCACCGCTTCTTCGGACGCACCGGCGGGACGTCGCCGCACCCGTGGATGGCGCTGAACACCTCGTACGACGTCGACGACGCCCCCGCCCGCGTCGACGAGAACCTCGCGCGCATCCGCTTTCAGCTGGGCGTCGGCAAAGGCGCGCTCTTCTCGTGCAAGCAGGTGCACGGCAACGCTGTCTATGTCGTCGCCGCCGGCGCTGATGTCGTCGACGCCCGCTCCATCGAAGCCGACGCCCTCGTCTGCGCCGTCGATGGCAAAGGCGTCGGCGTCCGCACCGCCGACTGCGCGCCGATCTTGTTGGCGAAGCGCGACGGCTCGCAGGTCGCCGCCGTGCACGCCGGCTGGCGCGGCGCCGTCGGCGGCGTCATCGAAGCCGCCGTCAACGCCTTCGATGGCGACGTCGTCGCCGCCGTCGGCCCCTGCATCGGCATCGACGCCTTTGAAGTCGGCCCCGAAGTCGTCGACGCAGCCAACGCCGTCGTCGACGTCAGCGGCTTCGTGCGCGCGGGGCAGGGCGATCGGCAGCACATCGACCTCGCGGTCTTGTGCAAGGCCATCTTGCACAAGGCCGGCGTCAAAGACGTCGACGTCATCGGCGGCTGCACGGTCTCACAACCCGGGTTGTACTTCTCGCACCGCCGCGACCACGGCCACACCGGCCGGCAGCTCTCGGCCATCGCCCGCTGCGCGCCGCCGGTGATCGACGCTGAGACGTTTCGGTGAGCGCGCACAGACGCTAGGTCATCGCTTCCTCAAAAAGCACCCATGGCGATTTTGAAAAAGGGACTGCGCGGCGAACCTGTTCGTCGTCTGCAGCACATCCTCGGCGTCGAAGAAGACGGCATCTTTGGTGCCGGCACCGACGCTGCGCTGCGCGAACACCAGAAGGGCGAGGGTCTGCTCGTCGACGGCATCGCCGGTCCTGACACCTTTTATTCGCTTGGTCTCTATGAGCTCATCTTACTGAAGAAGGGTCAAAAGGGCGAGCTGGTCAAGAAGCTGCAGAAAGCGCTCAAGGTCGACGCAGACGGCGTCTTCGGCGACGGCACGAAGAAGGCCGTGATGGCGTTTCAGAAGGCGCAGGGGCTGGTCGACGACGGCGTTGTCGGACCGGCCACGCTCTTCAAGCTGAATTTCCTCGAAGAGGTCACCGCCGAGGTCGTCGCCAAGGCCGAAGTGCCGGCGAACTACGTCGACCCGGTCGTGCCGGCCACGATGCAAGCCGACGCCTCGGTCGCTGCCGCTGGCAAAGAAGCAGCAGCAGCGAAAGAAGACAAGGGCATCTGGTCGACCGTCAAGGGTTGGTTTACCTGATATCGAACCCAGCCAGCTTGGGCTTTTCGACGTCCAAGCTGGCTGGTTTTCTTGTTGTGTTGATGTGAGTCAGCTGTGGGTGCCCGCCGCCGAAGATCGACTTCGAGAAGTTCGCTGAATCGACCGTCCGTCTCAGTGCGGCGGGCCGGCCTGCGTGGTTCAATGACGTCCATGCCGCGCCGCCTGCTCTGCCTGCTGCTGACGTTCGCGCCCTTGACGTCGTCGTGCGCCACCGACGGCGACGGCGACGACATCTGCACCACCCTCTTGCTTGGTGCTGCGCTCGTGCCGTGCGCGGTCGCGTGGGGTGTGGGGTGCGTCGCCGGCGCCGGCACGCGCTGCTGTGAAGGCCCGAGCGCAGCCGAACCCGCGCCCGCGTCGTCGCCGTCGGAGTCAGCGCCCGCGTCAACGTCGACGCCGTTGAAGGCGTCGTCGTCGGTCGAGGTGGCGCATGTCGCGTACTGAGCGCAACCGAAACGTCGCACATGCCTGGGCCCGCGTCGTCGTCGTGGGCCTCGCGCTGTGCTCTTGCGAGCCGCTCGGCCAGGCCTATGGCTGCGGCTACGACCTCGGCTACGGCGCCGCCGACTGCTTCCTCGACGACGTCGAGACGCGCAACGCATCGCAAGACGCCTGGGCCGCCGCCTGCAGCGCGCACGAGCCACTCACCGAAGAGCAACAAGCGGCGGGCGACGAGGTGTGCCGCGACAAGTCGAGCCTCTCGCGCGTGACGGCCTGCAACGATCCCGGGTCGAACCGCAGCACGCTGCCCACCGACTGCGACTCCTTCGGCGACGACGGCACCTTCGGCTGCCCCGCCGGCGTCTCCGGCGAGTGCTTGTGCTGCGAGACGCCGCCGACGACGGGTGGCTGACGCCCCGCGTCGCGTTTGACGTCTGGTGACGTCGACGATCGCGCTCTACGGTCGGCTTCCATCTCGGAGGCAGACATGAGCGACGGTGCGATCGGAAACGTGGCGGTCAACGGCAAGCGCCTGTGGGACGCGTTGATGGAGCTCGCGCAGATCGGCGCGACGCCGAAGGGCGGCGTCTGCCGTCTCGCGCTCTCTGACCTCGACAAACAGGGCCGCGACCTCGTCGTCGGCTGGGCCAAAGCGGCCGGCATGACCATCACCACCGACAAGATCGGCAACGTGTTCATGCGCCGCGCCGGCAAGAACAACGCGCTGCCGCCCATCGTCACGGGCTCGCACATCGACACGCAGCCGACCGGCGGCAAGTTCGACGGCAACTACGGCGTGCTCGCCGGTCTCGAGGTCGTTCGCACCTTGAACGACAAGAACATCCAGACCGAAGCCCCCATCGAAGTCGCCTTTTGGACCAACGAAGAAGGCTCGCGCTTCGTGCCGGTGATGATGGGCTCGGGCGTGTTCGCCAAGGCCTTCACCCTCGAGCACGCCTACGCCGCCACCGACACCGCAGGCTTGACGGTCAAGGGCGAGCTGGAACGCATCGGCTACATCGGCGACGAAGAACCCGGCGCCCATCCGATAGGCAGCTACTTCGAAACCCACATCGAACAAGGCCCGGTGCTGGAAGACCACGACGTGACCATCGGCGTGGTGACGGGCGTGCTGGGCATACGCTGGTACGACTGCACCGTCACCGGCATGGAAGCCCACGCCGGCCCGACGCCGATGGCGCTGCGCAAGGACGCGCTGCAGGTCGCAACAAAACTCATGCAGGAGGTGGTGGCCTGCGCCCACCGCCACCCACCGCACGGTCGCGGCACCGTGG
>JANNAY010000576.1:0-3400 GCA_031384945.1 Deltaproteobacteria bacterium | reverse complement strand
CGACGCTGCCGACGACGACGCTGCCGACGACGACGCTGCCGACGACGACCCTGCCGACGACGCTGCCGACGCTGCCGACGACGACGCTGCCGACGACGACGAAGCCGGAGGCGATGACGGCGGATGAGGTGGCGTACGCCGACGGTTGGCGCGCGCTGCGGGCCGGCGCTGCGGGTGAGGCTGCCGAGGCGTTTGCCCGGGTGCTCGCCGCCCCGCGTGCTGAGCTGCACGAAGACGCGGCGTTTTGGCGGGCGGTGGCGCTCGAGCGGGCAGGCGATCGTCGCGCCGCCGACGCCTTTGCTGCGTTTCTGAGCGCGCACCCGTCGTCGCCGCGGGCAGGCGAAGCCGCCGTCGCGCTCGGCTGGATGTTTGTGGCCGAGGGCGAGCTCGCAGACGCAGCGCCCTTGTTTCGCCAGGCGCGTGACGACGTGGATCCGGCGGTGCGCCAGAGCGCCCGGCAGGGCCTCGCGCGCGTCGCCGCGGCGTCGGGCGAATGAGCAGCGCCGTCAGCGGGGGCCGAGGCGGCTCGCCACGAAGCGCAGCAGCTGGCGCCACTGCGCGGCGTTGTTGTCGTCGTCGTCGCCGCAGATGAGCCGCGTCAGGTTCGGAAAAAACGCGGGGAACGACACCAGCGCCGACAGCAGCAGCAGCAACGGACGCGTCGGCACCGCGGGGTCGAGCTGTCCGCGCTGCTTGCGGTAGTCGAGGTCGGCGGCCTGCACCTCGTAGTAGCGGCGGCGGAATTCTTCGTGCGCCAGCAGCGGCGCGCGTTCTTCTTCTTCTTCTTCTTCGTTGTCGTCGCCGCTCTTGCCGCGGCCCGAGCCGGAAGACGCGGCCTCACCGAGGGCCTCGCGTTGGATCAGCTGCACGAAGCGCGGATCGCGCGAGGCGTTGTCGAACCAGTAGACGAGGGCGTCGCCGAGGTCGTCGGGCACGGCGAGGGCGACGCTCATCTGCTGCTGAAATTTCCAGGTCAGCGCCTTCTCGAAGAGCTCTTCGCGGCTCTTGAAGTACCGGTAGACGAGGCCTTTGTTGAAGCCGCTGCGCGTGGCGATGTGCTCCATCCGCGCGCCCGAGAAGCCGTGCCGGGCGAATTCGACGACGGCAGCCTTCAAGATCGCGGTGCGCGAATCTTCCGGCAGCGCGCCTTCGTCGTCATGCTCCGGCTTCTGCGTCATGGCGCTGCCGATGCTGCGTCGCCCCCAGAACAGCAACCGCCTCTCACACCGGCGGCGGCCAACGCCACGACAAATTCTGCGGAAGGCCCGGACACCAAAAAAGATCGAAGAACTTCGCCATTGAACACAAAGTGAAAGAACAACATGAGGTGTGCGCCGGAGCACGTCCCAACGCCACGCCAGCCTTGACCCTCGGCCGATGTAACGATAGCGTTACACCATGTCGCACCTCGAACCGACCCACCTGATCGCTGTCCAGCGCGCCCGCTCCTTCTGCGCCTTCGCGGGCGTCTTCGCCGTCTGCAGCACCTTCTCCAGCGCGGCGATCGCGGCGACGGCGAGCCCACCGGCGCTGCGCAACGGTTTTTCCCCCCATCCTTTCGAGACCTCAGTCGACATCAAAAACGACAACGTCTCGATGTACGACCGCGGCTTCGCCAAGTGTGGATCGTCGACGACGACGAAAGAGCCGGCGTTCACGTTCACGCTCGGCGAAGCGATGACCGACCTGCGCCTGAGCGTCGACGTCCCCGCCGTGCTCGTCGGCCCCGACAAGGCGTTCTCGTGCTTGCGCGGCAACCCCGTCAGCTACGGCGACTGGCCGGCCGGCACCTGGCAGGTGTTTCTCTTCAGCGGCACCGACCGGCTCAGCGCCCACATCCGCCTCGATCAGCCGAACCGGACGACGACCGAGGCGGCTTCGACGGCGTCAAAGGCGCCGCCGTTGGCGCTGCCGACGCAGAAGACGCCGAACCCCGAATTCGTCGACGTCGTCGTCGGCGCCCGCTTCGACAACGGCAGCGCCGGCGTCACCTGCGCCAGCGCCGCCTTTGAAGCGAAGCAAGAGTCGTTGGCGCCGCTGGCGTCGTTGACGTTGACGAAGAAGCAGACGCGGTTGGAGGTCAAAGCCGACAAAGCCGGCGTCGTCCTCGTCGACGACAAAGGCCGCTGCCTCGCCGACATCGACAGAGTGGCGCTCGCGCCGGGTCACTACACGCTGTGGGCGCTGTGGGCGAAGACGCCGTCATCGACGCCGAAGACGCTGTCGCTGGTCATCGAAGACGTCGACCTGCCGACCCGCTTCGCCGCCAGCCCGCTCACGATCGCGCTCGGCGACGCCAAGAAGGCGCAGGTCTTCGCGGCGACGTCGGCCAACGCCTTGCGCGTCGAGACCATGTGCGAGGGCGGCACCCCGCGCGCCCCCTCGTTCGTCGTCGACGCCGACGCCGAGAACGTCGTGCTCTCGGCCTTTCGCGAGGCGGGCACTGTGCACTTCGACATCCTCGAGCTCGGCGATGAAGAAGGCGCCGCCCTCGACGATGGCGCCGACGAAGATGGCGACGACGATGACGTACATGAAGCGAAGGCGCTCCGGCCGAAGCTGCGCTGCGACGTCAGCGGTGACGTGACCTTTCGCAAGATGCGCGGACGGTTCGCGATCTTTGCCAAGACAAAGAAGCCCGCGCAGGCGCTGCTGGTCTTGTCGCGCCGCGCCGACGTCGACGCCGACCTGTTCTTCTTGCCGTTCCCGGTGCCCGAGCAGCTCTCGATCGTCGACCGGGGCCTCGAGCGCCACTACCCGCTGCTGACGACGCTGCACTGGACCTCGACGCTCGAAGGCAAGCGCATCCACGAGAACATGGAGCGCTTTTTTCTCGAGGCGCCGCGCCAGCTCTTCGTCACCGTCAAGGCTGACCGTGACGGCCTCATCAAAGGCGAGCCGCTGTTGATCCGCGACGGCTCAAAGGCCGGCGTCACCGTGCACCGCGCCGACGGCTCGCGCCACGACGTGCTCGTCAAAGACCTCGCCGACCTGCCGCAGCCGACGACGCTGCCTGCGTACGAGAAGCCGCAGCCGGCCACCGACGTACACGAAGCCATCATCAGCGCCGGCGTCGCCGAAGACGCCTACGTCAACGCCTTCGACGCCGTCGAACGCGCCTTCAACGTCTGCGTCGGCACGTGGATGGAGAAGAACGATCCCACCTGGGGCAAGTCCTACGACCTCGTCTATTCGAACGGCGACACCATGAGCGACCGCAAGTTCCGCCAGGCCGACGGCGTGTGCGGCCGAAAGAAGCTCGATGCCGCGGCCAACAAAATGATCGCCCAGGTCAACGCCTCGCGCGTCAAAGGCGCCGCCGCCTACCGCAAAGCCCTCGAGCAACGCTTCACCCGCTGAGCACCAGATCGACGACACGGATCGACGACACGGATCGACG
>JANNAY010000574.1:0-2979 GCA_031384945.1 Deltaproteobacteria bacterium | reverse complement strand
GGCAAGGCCGTCTACCTCTACGCCGTCGCCCTCTACGCGCAGCTGACCGGCGTCTCGCCCATCGGCCTGCCCGACGACCTGACGACGCTGCCCGACTGCTACTGGACCCCGACCGCCCCCGCCCGCTGCGACGTCGACGCGGCCGCCGCCCTCGACATCCAGCAGGCCGTCGCCGCGGCCTTTGCCAGCTTCGCCGCCGAGCGCTGATCGCGGCGGCGAGCGGGGCCGGGGTGGGTTGACCCACACCGATTCTGGGACCACACCCGCGCCTCCCTCTCAGGCCGTGAGGCCCGGAGACGCATGACCGAGCCCCAGGATCCGAAAGGATCCCCCGAAGCCGTTGACGACGCCGCGCAGGACACTGCGCCGAAGGGCATCGTTGTCGCCGAGGCGGGGCTGCCGAAGATCCGGGCCGGCAACGACGACTTCAACGTCGAGGCCCGCGGCACGTTCACCGAGAAAGACGCCGAAGGGTACCTGCCGTCGCCCGAGAGCGACCAGCTGCGCATCCGCATCGACCGCTTCGACGACACGCGCAAGCGCTCGCCCCACGCCGTCGCCGAGGCCAAGAAGGGTCACCGCGAGCTCTTCGAGGGTCCCCTCGATCTGCTGCTGTTTCTCATCGAGAAGCACGCCGTCGACATCCTCGACATCCCGCTGAAGGTCATCGTGCTCGAGTACCTCAAGGTGCTCGACGAGATGCGCGAGCTGAACCTCGACGTCGCTGGCGAGTTTCTCGTCATGGCGGCGCAGCTGGCGCAGATGAAGTCGAAGATGCTGCTGCCGAAAGAAGAGCGGCAGAAAGATCCCGATCGCGAGCTCGATCCCCGCGCTGACCTCGTCAGGCGGCTGCTCGAGTACCAGCGCTTCAAAGACGCCGCCGCGCGCCTCGACGAGCTGCCGCAGCTGGGCCGCGATGTCTACGCGCGTCCGCTGGTGCCGGCGCAGTACGACGCTGTCGTCGTCGAACCCAAAGAAGAAGGCCTCAACCTCGCCGAGGTCGACCCGCTCGAACTCATCCGTCTGTTCGACGGCATTCTCAAGCGTCAGCAAAAGATCGTCGTGCACGAGGTGCTGGTCGAGCGCATCTCGGTCGGCGCGCGCATCAACGAGCTCGTCGACATCTTCACCGCCGACCGCAGCGTCGAGGCCTTCACCTTCGCTGATTTGGTCGACAAGTTCGGTCCGCGCACCCGCCGCGGCGTCATCGTTTGCTTCTTGTCGGTGCTCGAGATGGCGCGCTTGCGCCTCGTGCGCCTGCGTCAAGACCCCGACACCCTCGCCATCAACGTGCTGCCGCAGCAAGACAACCTGCGCGGCGACGACGAAGACGTCGTGCTCACGCAGAAGCTCGCGTCCGTCGACGAATTTGGCGGCGACAAAGAACAAGAGGAGGCCGCGTCGTGATTGACGAGCCCGAAGACAACGAACCCCACGCACACGACGACGTCGCCGCCAACGACGACGCTGTCGACGCCGCCGTCGAGGTCATCGCCGCCGAGGTCAAAGCCGCCGAAGCCGCTGACGCGCCGGTTGAGGCTGCTGCTGAGCCGGTCGAAGACATTCCTGAGGGCAAGAAGCCCTTCGTCGTCGACGAGTGGGTCTACGGCGCCGTCGAGGCCTTGTGCTTCGTCTCCGCCGATCCCGTCGGCTGGGCGCGCATCAAAGAGGTCATCGCCGGCGAGCTGCCGTCGATCGAAGGCAAAGACGACATGGCGCCGCCCTCGACGGCCCAGGCCAAAGAGATCGTCGTCGAGCTCTTGCGCAGGTGGAGCGACCCGACCCGCACCGTGGGCATGGGCTTTCGCCTGCTCGAGGTCGACGGTGGACTCACCTTCCGCACGGCGTCGGCGCAGGCGCGCTTCATTCGGCGCATGCAGGTCGGCAAGCCGCAGAAGCTGTCGCGCGCGGCCCTCGAGACGCTGTCGGTCATCGCCTACCGCCAGCCGGTGACCAAGCCGCAGATCGAAGAGATTCGCGGCGTCGATTGCGGCGGCGCGCTCAAGGCGCTGCTCGACAAGAAGCTCGTGCGCATTCTCGGCAAGGCCGAAGATGTCGGCCGCCCGCTGCTCTACGGCACGTCAAAGACCTTCCTCGACTTCTTCAACCTGCAGTCGCTCAACGACCTGCCGACGTTGAAGCAGCTGCACGAGATCGAAGGCGGCCCCACAAACTCTGGGGGCGACGAAGGCAAAGATGCGGCGCCCGCCGTCGTCATGGACCTCTTCAACAAAGACGGCCCCGGCCTCGTCAGCGCCGAAACCGAAGAAGAATCCGCCGACGCCCTCGACGCGCTCGAAAAAGCACTCGGCGAGGCAAAGAAGGTGGCGAAGACTGCGTCGACGTTGGTCTTCGGCATCGAAGTGCCCGACGAGGAGGCCAAGCCCTCCGAATAGTTCACTGTTTTACGATACGGTTGAACCGCGGTGATCGCGGCTCACAACTGCAACGACGGGAGTCGTAGCGATGACTGAAGACCAGAACCAGAAGACGGATGGGATGGAGCGGCTGCAAAAGGCCCTCGCCCGCGCCGGTGTGGCCTCACGGCGCGCCGCTGAGCAGATGATCGTCGACGGGCGGGTGCGGGTGAACGACAAGGTCGTCACCGAGCTCGGCACCAAGGTCGACCCCGGCAAAGACCAGGTCCGTGTCGACGGCCGCCAGGTCTATGTGCGGCCGGCCGACGAGCAGACCAAGGTCTATTTCTTACTCAACAAACCCGCCGGGTTTTTGACCACAACCAAGGACGATCGCGGTCGTCGCACCGTGATGGACCTCGTGCGCGGCGCCTCTGACGCGCGCATCTATCCGGTCGGCCGCCTCGACTACGACGCCGAGGGCGCGCTCTTGCTCACCAACGACGGCGAGCTGGCGAACCTCTTGACGCACCCGCGCTACCACGTGCCGAAGACGTACCTGGCGAAGGTGAAGGGCGTGCCGGGCGAGACCGCGCTCGACAAGCTGCGGCGCGGCATCTAC
>JANNAY010000566.1:0-1701 GCA_031384945.1 Deltaproteobacteria bacterium | reverse complement strand
CCGGCGACGACGGCGGCGGCTGCGTCCTCTTCGCTGGCGACGTCGAACGCTATGGCGAAGAATTCGTCGTCGAACAAAGCGGCGCGCGCTTGCACAGCGTCATCGTGAAGGCGCCCCACCACGGATCAAAGACGTCGTCGTCGCCGGCTTTCGTGACAGCGACCGGGGCGCGCGAGGTGGTGTTGTGCACCGGCCGGCACAACACCTTCGGCTTTCCCAACGCAGACGTCGTCGATCGCTGGCGAAAGAGCGGCGCGCGCGTGTGGAACACCGCCGAAAACGGCGAAGTCACCTTCTGGATCGACGGCGACCACGTCGTGGCGCGGGGATTTCGCGACGTCCCATGATCGATCCGCGCGACATTTGACCTCGCCCGTGATCTGCACCTACGTTGCTCGCCGCTCGACGGACGAGCGTGGAGGCATACGAGATGGCTGACAGCAAAACGCCTTGTGTCATTGGGCGAGGCATCACCATCAAGGGCAACCTCGCTGGCAGCGAAGAGCTCGTCATCGAGGGCACCGTCGAGGGCCACATCATTTTGAAAGAGCACCTGACCATCAAAGAGAGCGGCCGCATCACCGCCGACATCGAGGTCCAGTCGCTGCTCGTGCACGGACAGGTGAGCGGCAACATCGACGCCCAAGACCTCGTCTCCCTCTCCGCCGAAGCCAGCGTCGTCGCTGACATCCGCGCCCCCCGCGTCGTCATCGAAGACGGCGCCCGCTTCAAGGGTCGCATCGAGATGGATGTCGACCTGCCCCCCGGCATCTGAGCCAATTCTCTCCGATTTTTCCTCCGCTCTGATCTGAATCAAGGAAGACGCACCATGGCCAACACCGTCATCGGCAACACCATCGTCATCGACGGAGAAATCACCGGCGATGAAGACCTCACGATTCGCGGCACGGTCAAGGGCAAGATCGCCCTCTCGGCCTCGCTGATCGTCGAGAACAGCGGCGTCGTCGAAGCCGACATCGAGACCAAGCACGTCGAGGTCTCCGGCAACGTCACCGGCAACATCAACGCGCAAGAGAAGGTCGAGCTCAAGACCGACGGCCGCATGGTCGGCGACATCAAAGCCCCCCGCATCCTCATCGCCGACGGGGCCGTCTTCAAGGGCAACGTCGACATGGAACGCTGATCGTCGACAAGCCTCTCGCACGCAGCGCATGGAAGAACGTGGTTTTTCCTGGCCGGCCGAGCTGCTCGACGACGACAACGCAAGCCGCGGCCTGAGCGCCAAGGCCCAACGCACTCGACGACTGAATTTGCAGGAGACTCCACGTGGCGACCGTCAAAACGAACCCCGGCCTCGACGCCAACATGACCATCATTGGCGAGTCGGTCCGCATTCAGGGCAACCTGAGCGGCGACGAAGACCTCCACGTCCTCGGCCGCGTCGATGGACGCATCGACCTGCAGCGCACGCTCGTCGTGGCGCCATCAGGCATCGTCAAAGCCGAAGTGAACGTCAAGAACGCCATCGTCTCGGGCGTCGTCGTCGGCAACATCCACGCGAACGAGTCCGTCGAGATCACGCGCGAAGGCCGCATGGTCGGCGACATCTTCGCCCCCCGCGTCATCATCGTCGACGGCGCCAGCTTCCGCGGCACCGTCGACATGGGCGACATCGCCAACATGCCCATCCGCAAAGCGGGCAGCGAGCGTCCGCGGCCGCAGCCGGCAGCGCGTCCGGCG
>JANNAY010000562.1:0-2069 GCA_031384945.1 Deltaproteobacteria bacterium | reverse complement strand
GTGATGAGCCGGTTCTTGTGAAACTTCTTCATCACCTCGCCGACCGACGGGTACTCGGTCGTCATCGACGCCAGCATTTCGCGCGAGATCTCGAAGAGCATGGTCTCTTCAGTGGCGACGACGCTGGCGGTGCGCGGCGCGTCGCTCAGCAGGGCCATCTCGCCGAAGAACGCGCCGTCGGTGAGCTCGGCGAGCTGCACCTCGCTGCCGGCCTCGCCGCCTTCGTTGCCGCTGTCATTCGCCGTGCGCACGACCTTCACGCGCCCCTGAATGATGATGAACATCGACGTGCCGGCTTCGCCCTCGGCGATGAGGGCGTCGTCGACGGAGGCGATGCGCAGCTCCATCCGTTCGGTGAGGGCGACGAAGGCGTCGCGCGGCAGATCAGAGAACAGCGGAATGGGCGGCACGCGGTCGACGTCGACGCGGGCGGATTGGACGTCGCCCTCGGCCAATTCGACGACGTTGCCGTCGGTGCCATCGCCGCCGTCGCCACCGTCGTCGAACGCGACCTGGTCGGCGCTCAATTCGTCGGGCGGCAAGAGCGCGATGGGCAGGCCGGCGCTGGCGTCGTCGCTGGCGGGTTCGACGACGCCTTCGTTGTACGGCACCTGCGCCGACGTCATCTCCATCAGCTCGTCGAAGCTGGGGGTGGCGGCGGCGATGGCGGCGGTGAGAATCGGCGCACCGATCGAGCGCGGTTGCTCGAGGCTGCCGACGACCACGGCGTCGCCTTCGCCGCTGACGGGGCCGTCGTCAAAGGCGATGTCGATCGGCAGGTCGTCGGGCAGCGTCGCGTTTTGCGCAGCGATGAGCGCGGGGTTGCCGTGCGACGCCGCGTGCGAAACGGGCGTGCCTGTGACGACGACATCGGGGGGCGGCGGCGGCACGATCACGTTCGACGGCGGCAACATCGCGGCGGCGGCGGCCTTCAATTCTTCGACCGAGGTCGCGGTGTTGGCGAGCGATGCTGCCCCCCCACGCTCGATGACCATGACGTTGCCGCCGGCCACGTCGCTGAGCTTGATGCCGGGCGACGTCGGCGCCTTCACCTGGCTCGACGGCGCGCCGCGGATCGAATTGGCGCTGACGCCGCGGATCGACGCTGCCGACTTCTTCGTCGCCGCCCCTGCTGACGACCCCAACGCCGACGACATCGCCTTCGGCATCTCGACGACGTTCTCGCCCGTCGATGGAGCGCCCGCCGGCGCATCACCGCGGCGCTTGGTCGAGAGGTCAGCGAGAATGTTCTGCGTCTCTTTGTGCGCCGGATCGAGCTGCAGAATGATCTTGCAGACGGCGATGGCCTTCAGCAGCAACCCGTCGGCGGCGTACGAGCCGGCGACGCTCTGGTAGGCGTGCACCGCCTGCTCTTTCTTGCCGAGGCGGGCGTAGAGCTCGGCGAGCTTCTGCCGCGCCGTCAAATCACGCAGGTCGCTCTTGACGATCTTTTCATAGCAGTCGCACGCCTCGGCGAGCTTGCCCTTGGCGATCAACCGTGACGCGTCTTCTTTGAGCTTCCGGATCTTCTCCGACATCGTGGCGCGCAGCATCGCAAAGAACCGGATCCCACACCACTAAGCGGCCGCTGCACACGATGCTTCGACCCCGCGGTCGGTGGTGTAGGGTCCCGGCCATGACGACGACGAACGGCCTCCCCCGGGTTCAGATTCCCAGCCAGATCAACGTGTCGACGCCGACGCCGACGACGCCGACGACGCCGACGACGCCGACGACCCCGACGACGCCGGTGGCACCTACGACGCAGGCGAGGGGTTTAGTGGCGGCGACGACGACGGGGCCGTTGCCGACAGGCACGGTGATCCCGCCGAACCTCGGCGCCGGCGTATCGACCCTCGCCGCCCGCCTCGGCCAGTCGCTGTCGGCAGCGTCGACGAAGACGCCGCTGCTCGAGCTGCGCCCCGGCCTCTATCCCGACGCCGTCAGCGTCACGACCGTGCTCAAGCAGCTGGCGAATTCGCCGCAGAGCGCCGCCGTCGTCGACCACCTCGTCTCTGAGATGACGAAGCAGACGGGCATCACGCCGCCGCCCGCCCTCGTTGCCGCCG